>NZ_JBEOWS010000166.1:0-20520 GCF_040296125.1 Streptomyces sp. NPDC002265
GTCGGGTCAGCGGCCGAGGGCGCGACGGCCGCGCCCCTGGGACACGACCGGCAGGTTGCGGGCGGGCGCCTGCGAGCGGGTGTCCTCCTCGATGCGCAGGGCGAGGGCCGGGCAGCGGCGCACCGCACGCAGCGCCTTGGCCTCCGCGAAACGCGGGACCTTCGCCTGCGCGACGGTCGGGAAGCCGTCGGCGCCGAGCTCGAACACCTCCGGGAGGAGGTCCGCGCACAGACCGTGGCCCCGGCACAGGGTCCAGTCGACGAAGATCTTCTGACGGCTCTCGCTGTCGTCTGCGGGCCTTTCGGCGCCCATGATGGCCGCGGGAGCCATTCCCGGCTCGAAGAGCGGCAGAACGCCTTCCACGGGCCGTCCGCAGCCGTTGCCGAGGACATGCGCGGCCAGGTCGTCGGTGAACGCCTTGATGGTCGACTCCAGGAACATCGCGGAACCGTCCGGGTGCGAGCACGCGCCGCGCCGCTTGACGTTCTTGGCGACCTGCTTGAGTGCCTCCAGCGCGGCGGGTCCGCCGCCGTTGAGGATGTCTTCCATGCCGCGTGCCGCGGCCGGCAGTCCGAGGTAGCAGGGACCGCACTGTCCCGCGCTCTCCTCGGCCAGCCACTGGGCCACGCGCAGCGACTCGCCCAGGGGGCAGGTCTCCTGAGTGATCGGCAGGATCGCGCCCGCGCCGAGCGCACCGCCCACCGCGTCCAGGGAGTCGCGGGAGACGATCGCCTCGTTGACCGTGGCCGCGTCGATCCACTTGCCGTGGTAACCGCCGGTCAGCACACCCTGGGGGACGGGCGGGGCGCCGGCCAGCTGGAGCACGTAGCGCAGCGGTACGCCGGTGGGGACCTCCAGGACCATCGGGCGGGCCACGGCGCCCGAGACCGTCAGCATGACGGTGCCGGGTTCGTCGTACAGGCCGGTGTTGCCGTAGCGCTCGGGGCCGATGCGGGCGGCGATCGCCAGCTGGGCGAAGGTCTCGGCGTTGGACAGCAGGGTCGGGGCGCCGCCCACGCCGTTCTGCGAGGCGCTGACCTTGCGGCCGGGCGGGATCGCCGGGCCGCCGTCGATGGAACGGATCACGGACGCGGCCGCGCCGGTGACCATGCGGATCGGGTTGCGCTGGACGAAGGCCTTCAGCGCCGAGCGCCGGCCGTTGCTCAGGCCGCGCTCGGCGAGCGCGGCCTCCATGGACCGCTGGGTGGACTCACGGGTGACCGCCACCACGAGCGTGCGGGCACCCAGCGCCTCCGCGACCAGCAGCGCGCCGTCCAGGATGAGGTGCGGGGCACGGTTGATGAGCACCGTGTCCTTGCGGCAGGCCGGTTCGTCCTCGCTTCCGTTGACGACGACGACCGGCCGGACGCCGCGCTTGATCGCCGCTTCGGCGACCGAGCGCAGCTTCTTGTGGAAGGGGAAGCCCGCGCCGCCGCGGCCCTTGAGGTTGATGCGTTCGGAGAGTTGCGCGAGCTTCTCTCCGCCCAGGGGTTCGAGCGGCCCGTGCACCTTCAGGTGCATGGGCAGATCGAGTCTCTCGACAAGGTCGAAGCCCGACGTGAGTTGCGGAAGGCCGACCACGCGGACTTCTGGAACGTCGGGCAGGGCCTCGTTCACCTATAGCCTCCGGAAGGCATGTTCCAAGGTTCGCCCGAACCCGGTGTGTCGTACGACGCACCGGGGTTTGGTTCATTGGCGGGACCGCTGTTGTACGTGTCGTTCTGGTTGTACGTGTTGTACCGGGCGTTCGTCTCACCGGTGTCGTACACATCACTTCCGCGGTACCCGGCGGCACCCTGGCTGCCGTAGGCCGGGATGCTGAATCCCGTGTCCTGGAGCGGGTCGTAGGCGGACGGGGGCGCCTCGCCGACCGGCGGCGGGGACGGGACCGGCCAGCTGCCCGCGGCGTTGCCGTTGGCGTCCATACGCGGCATGGCCGCCGTGGCCTGCGTCTCGAACGGCATGTTCGCGCGCCCGGTCTGGCCGGCCGGGTAGGACTGCTGCCCGCCGCCCGCGGGCGCGTTGGCGGTGCGGTAGGCGGCCGCGAAGCCGTTGTCGGACTCCGGGGCGGCGGCTGCGCCGTACGCAGAGGCGGACGACGCAGGCGGCGTCATACGGGAGGAGGCCATCGTCTCGGCGGTCGGCGACGGACGGCCGCCACGGCCCTCGTAGCCCGGCAGCGACGATCCGGACTCCGCCACCCGGGCCCGGCTCGCCTCCAGGCCGTCCATGGCGGACATGTCGCTGTTGCCCATGAACCGCATGAGCTGGTCGGCGACCTTGCGCTTGACCGAACGGGGGGAGCTGCGCAGCGCGAGGGCGGCCAGGACTCCGGCCAGGCACAGCTCGTACGACACCATGAAGAAGGGCTTGGCCGCACGGCCCGCGAACAGACCGTGGGTCAGGGCGGCGCACAGGGCGGGGTAGGCCAGCATGTGCATCGCGCGCCAGCGGGCGGCGACCACGGCCGGTGCGGCGAACTGGTTGCGCAGCGCGCCCGTGATGCCCACGAAGATCATGAGCAGGCCGGCCAGCGAGCCGAGACCGATGAGTCCGGCGCTGCCCTTGACGCCCAGGCTGAAGGGGAGCAGCGCGGCGATCAGGACGGTGTGTCCCAGGAGCAGCTTGACGCTGATGTGGACGATGAGGAAGGCGATCGAGCCGACGGCGGTCACGCGGTGGACGCCCTGCGCGACGATCCGCTGACGCGTGTTGAGGATGAGCCGGTCCTGGGCTATGAGGCCCCAGATCACCGAGCAGGTCAGGCAGACCAGGGACAGCACGCCGGCGCCGAAGTTGAGGAACTGCTGGAACTGATCACCTCCGACCAGCACCACCACAGGGATGAGAAGCAGAACGACAGCCGACGCCACGCCGTAGGCCGACCGGCCGGGCTTGGGGAGCGAGCTGTTGCTACGACGAGGGTTCATGGGGGCAACTCCGAGCAGTTTCGGGAAAGCGGTCCCGCTGCCGAACTCTAAGTGGCTCCATACCGATGGGTACGAGGTTTGAGTTATTGCGTTGTTATCAAAGGACAGCGCGTCCGTTGCGATGTCCCTGTTGCTGCTGTTACGCGAAGTAATCGTTGAACTTGATTCAGCTTTCGTGTGGTGTGCATGATCTCCATGGAGACATACGCAACTGCGACGCAACGTGCTCAGGGCCTGCGGTACCCTAGCGCCATGCGTGCTGTACGCCTTCTGCTTAGCGAGCCGCGCTGATCAGTCCCGACCACCGGTGAGACCCGTGGTCGGCATCGGCGCGGCGTCCCCTCCTGTGCGAGGGGCTTTTTCATTTCCGCAGGCAGAGACGATCGATGGAGCTTTGAGGATCATGAGCGAGACGAACCCCGCTGCTGCCGCCGCCGTGCCGGCGGACGCCGCGCCGCACCGCTACACGGCAGCCATGGCCGCCGAGATCGAGGCACGCTGGCAGGACTTCTGGGACGCCGACGGCACCTACGCGGCGCCGAACCCCACGGGCGACCTGGCCGGCGACCCCGAGCTGGCCGCCAAGCCCAAGAAGTTCATCATGGACATGTTCCCGTACCCCTCCGGTGCGGGCCTGCACGTCGGCCACCCCCTGGGCTACATCGCCACCGATGTGTTCGCCCGGTTCCAGCGGATGACCGGCCACAACGTCCTGCACACCCTGGGCTTCGACGCCTTCGGCCTGCCCGCCGAGCAGTACGCCGTGCAGACCGGCACGCACCCGCGCGTGTCGACCGAGGCCAACATCGTCAACATGAAGGCCCAGCTGCGCCGGCTGGGTCTGGGCCACGACCGGCGCCGGTCCTTCGCCACGATCGACCCGGACTACTACAAGTGGACCCAGTGGATCTTCCTGCAGATCTTCAACTCCTGGTACGACGACGAGGCGGACAAGGCCCGTCCGATCTCCGCGCTGATCGCCCAGTTCGAGTCCGGTGAACGCGCCGTACCGGGCCACACGCGCGCGTGGAACGAGCTGACCGCCGCCGAGCGCGCCGACGTCCTGAGCGGGTTCCGCCTGGCGTACGCCTCCGAGGCGCCGGTCAACTGGTGCCCCGGACTGGGCACCGTGCTGGCCAACGAGGAGGTCACCGCCGACGGCCGCTCCGAGCGCGGGAACTTCCCCGTCTTCAAGGCCAAGCTGCGCCAGTGGAACATGCGCATCACCGCCTACGCGGACCGGCTGCTGGACGACCTGGACGCGCTGGACTGGCCCGAGGCCATCAAGCTGCAGCAGCGCAACTGGATCGGCCGCTCGGAAGGCGCCCGCGTCGACTTCCCCATCGACGGCGAGCACATCACCATCTTCACCACGCGCCAGGACACCCTGTTCGGCGCGACCTACATGGTGCTGGCGCCCGAACACCCGCTGGTCGACAAGTTCACCCCGGCCGCCTGGCCGGAGGGCACCCACGACGTGTGGACCGGCGGTCACGCCACCCCGGCCGAGGCCGTCGCGGCGTACCGCGCGCAGGCCGCCTCGAAGTCCGACGTCGAGCGGCAGGCCGAGGCCAAGGACAAGACCGGTGTGTTCACCGGCGCGTTCGCGACCAACCCGGTCAATGGCGAGCGCATCCCGGTCTTCATCGCCGACTACGTCCTGATGGGCTACGGCACCGGCGCGATCATGGCCGTCCCGGCGCACGACACCCGCGACTTCGCCTTCGCGCGCGCCTTCGAGCTGCCGATGCGCTGTGTCGTGGAGTCGGCCGACGACCGTGGCACGGACCCCTCCACCTGGGACGACGCCTTCGCCTCGTACGACGCGAAGATCGTCAACTCGGCGAGCGACCAGATCTCCCTGGACGGCCTGGGCGTCGTCGACGCCAAGGCCCGCATCACCGAGTGGCTGGCCCGCAAGGGCATCGGCGAGGGCACCGTCAACTTCCGTCTGCGCGACTGGCTGTTCAGCCGCCAGCGCTACTGGGGCGAGCCCTTCCCGATCGTCTACGACGAGGACGGCACCGCCCACGCCCTGCCCGAGTCGATGCTGCCGCTGGAGTTGCCGGAGGTCGAGGACTACTCGCCGCGCACCTTCGACCCGGACGACGCCGACACCGAGCCCGAGACCCCGCTGTCGCGCAACGAGGAATGGGTCAACGTCACCCTGGACCTGGGCGACGGGCCGAAGAAGTACCGGCGCGAGACCAACACCATGCCCAACTGGGCCGGTTCCTGCTGGTACGAACTGCGCTACCTGGACCCGCACAACGACCGCGCGCTGGTCGACCCGGAGATCGAGCGGTACTGGATGGGCCCGCGCGAGGGCCAGCCGCACGGCGGTGTCGACCTGTACGTCGGCGGTGCCGAGCACGCCGTGCTGCACCTGCTGTACGCGCGCTTCTGGTCCAAGGTGCTGTTCGACCTGGGCCATGTCTCGTCGGCCGAACCGTTCCACAAGCTGTTCAACCAGGGCATGATCCAGGCCTACGTCTACCGCGACAGCCGCGGCATCGCCGTGGCGGCCGCCGAGGTGGAGGAGCGCGACGGCGCGTACTACCACCAGGGCGAGCAGGTCACCCGGCTGCTGGGCAAGATGGGCAAGTCCCTGAAGAACGCGGTCACTCCGGACGAGATCTGCGCCGAGTACGGGGCCGACACGCTGCGCCTGTACGAGATGGCGATGGGCCCGCTGGACGTCTCGCGGCCGTGGGACACGCGCGCGGTGGTGGGCCAGTACCGGCTGCTGCAGCGGCTGTGGCGCAACATCGTCGACGAGGCGACCGGCGAGGTCACCGTCACCGACGCCGAGCCCGACGAGGAGACGCTGCGCGCCCTGCACAAGGCGATCGACGGCGTGCGCCAGGACCTGGAGGGGCTGCGCTTCAACACCGCCATCGCCAAGGTCACCGAGCTGAACAACCACCTGACCAAGGCGGGCGGCGCGATCCCGCGCACGGTCGCCGAGCCGCTGGTGCTGCTGATCGCGCCGCTGGCCCCGCACATCGCCGAGGAACTGTGGCGCAGGCTGGGCCACACCGACTCGGTCGTCCACCAGGACCTGCCCGTGGCCGACCCCGCCTACGTCGTGGACGAGACCGTGACCTGCGTCGTGCAGATCAAGGGCAAGGTCAAGGCGCGCCTGGAGGTCTCCCCGGCCATCTCCGAGGAGGACCTGGAGAAGATCGCGCTGTCCGACGAGAAGGTCGTCGCGGCGCTGGACGGCGCGGGAATCCGCAAGGTGATCGTGCGGGCGCCGAAGCTGGTGAACATCGTCACGGCGTAGCCGCGGATCCTGCGGGCGGCCGGTCGCGAGACCCGGCCGCCCGTGAGCCCGGCCGTCCCGGTCGGTCGTCCCGGTCCCCGGCCGGCCGGCCCGGCCGTCCGGCTCGGGGTGGTCCCCTACGGGCAGGTTCGGGGTTCTGACGGAACTCCGTACCTGCCCGTTGCGTTTACCGTTGATAGGGCGGCGCGGCGCGTGCCGCGGCAGTCCGAGGAGGAGCACCGTGGCAACCGTGATCACAGTCATCGCCCTGCTCTTCCTGCTCTTCGTGGTGCTCGGCGCCTACGCGACGGTGAAGGTGGTCGGTGCCGCCAAGCGCGGTGTGGACCGCACCCTCGACCAGGCCCGCCGCACGGTCGAGGACCACACGCTGCGGGCCAAGTCGTTCACACAGCCCGGACCGGCGGGCGAGATCGCCCAGCTCCGGCTCCGGCTGCGCACCTCGATGCGCGCCACCCAGGACGCGCTGCGCTCGGGTGTGGCGGAGGACGAGTCCCTCAAGGAGTCCATCGGCCTCTTCGAGCGCCTCAGCGCCCACGGGCTCGAACTGGACCGCGATCTCAAGCGCCTGGAATCCGAACCGGACCGGGCCACGCTCGCCGAGCGGCTGCCCGGCCTGCGCGAGCGCACCGAGCGCATCACCAAGTCCGCGGACTCCCTGCGCTGGGCGGCCCGTGACCGGGCCGGCCGGTTCGCGCAGGACGACCTCGACTCCCTGAGCGCACAGATCGACGTCGAGGCGGGCGCACTGCGCCACTGGACCACCGCGGATCCCACCCCCACCCCCACGTCCGCCCCGTGGCCCGAGGCACCGGCGGCCGGCGCCCCGGCGGACGACCCGACCGGCTCGGGGTCCCCCTGGTCCCGCCCGGCGGCCGAGCCGACGCAACCGGCCATCACCCCGCCGCTCCGGCGCCCCGCCTACCCCTGGCAGAAGAAGCCCCGCCCCGAGAGCACCACCTGATCCGGCCGTACACCGTCCGGGTGCGAGGGGCCGGACTGCCGCTCGGGCGCTACGCCAGGTAACCTCCAGCTCATGTCCCGCCATGTCGCGATCGTCACCGATTCAACGGCCTACCTGCCGCCCCGGACGACGGAGCGCCATGGCATCACCACGGTGCCCCTGACCGTGGTCATCGGCGGACAGGCCCTCGAAGAGGGCACCGAGATCTCCACCCGCTCCCTGGCCCAGGCACTCCAGAAGCGGCGCCCCGTCACCACCTCCCGCCCCAGCCCGGAGCAGTTCGCACAGACCTACCGCCGGATCGCGGAGTCCGGTGCCACGGACATCGTCTCGCTGCACCTGTCCGCCGAACTGTCCGGGACGTACGACGCGGCGGTCGTCGCGGCGCGCGAGGCGCCGGTGCCGGTCCGCGTGGTGGACACCGGCATGGTCGCGATGGCGCTGGGCTTCTGCGCGCTCGCCGCGGCGCGAGCGGCCGAGTCGGGCGGCACCGTGGACGAGGCCGTCACCGCCGCGGAGAAGCGGGCCGCCGGCACCTCCGCCTACTTCTACGTCGACACCCTCGACTTCCTGCGCCGCGGCGGCCGGATCGGGGCCGCGCAGGCACTGCTGGGCTCCGCGCTCGCGGTGAAGCCGCTGCTGCAACTGGAGGACGGCCGGATCGGCCCCCTGGAGAAGGTGCGTACGGCCGCGAAGGCGATCGCCCGTATCGAGGAGATCGTGGCCGACCGGGCCGGCAGCGCCTGCGTCGACATCGCCGTCCACCATCTCGACGCCTCCGACCGGGCCTCCGCCCTCGCGGACCGCTTGAGGACCCGCCTCCCCGGGCTGGCAGACCTGCATGTCAGCGAGGTCGGAGCGGTGATCGGCGCGCACACGGGGCCCGGACTGCTGGGCGTCGTGGTGTCGGCACGGTGACGCAGGGACGGCCGTGCGGCCGGTGAAGCCCACCGTGCAGCCGGACAGTCCGACCGCGCCGCAGGACTCACCCGTGTGAGGGGCGAAGTTATCCACAATTCGACGGTGTTCCACGGTATTTGAGCAAGATCAACACGAAATGCCAGGATGCCCGATCCTCGTCGCATGGCACTTCGATCACGCTCACACACAGGATCCGCGACCAGCGGTCCCGGCCGGGGCCCCGCTTCCGACGTCCGCGCCCGCCACCGCCGTTCACCGGCTGCCCGCAGCCGCTCCCGGCACCGTCACGCATCGGCGCAGGAGCTCCGCCGACGTGTCCAGGTGCTCTTCGCCGACCGCACGGACAAGCGGCACGAGCCCGGGACCGGGCCGCCGGACCCGGCACCCGCGCCTGCGGGCGACGGCGGACCACCCCTCGGTCGACGCGAGCCGCGTGCCCGGGCCGCCGTGACCGGAACCCACGTGCAACCCGAGTCCGAGACGCCGGGCATGAGGGCCATGACGGGTATGAGGGCCCTGTTCGGCGTCGGGGACGCCTCCGACTCCGGCCGTGCACGCGGGACTTGGCGGCAGCGGGTCGGACCGGCCGTGCGGGAGCGGATGCCGGTGTGGTTGCAGACACGGTGCGGTCTGGAACGCAGGAACGTGGTCGCGCTCACGGTGGTGCTCGTCGTCGCGGCGGGCTTCGCCGCGCAGCACTTCTGGGCCGGCAGCCCCCGGTCCGTCCAGGCGCCGGAAACGGTGCGGGCGGCCGCGCCGTACGAGGGTCGGGCCGCGGGCGGGCCGGCCGCATCGGGCGCTGCGTTCGGCTCCCCGGGCACGGCGGGCGCGGCGGGTGCGCAAGGCGCCGAGGAGCAGGCGGGCACGGCAGGTCCGAGCGCGGGCGCGGGTGGGACCGGTGCAGCCGGGACCGAGATCGTCGTCGACGTCAGCGGCAGGGTCCGTGATCCGGGGATCCACCGCCTGCCCGCCGGTTCGCGCGTCGTCGACGCACTCCGCGCGGCCGGTGGGGTGCGTCCCGGTACCAGTACCGACAGCCTCAACCGCGCCCGGTTCCTGGTGGACGGGGAGCAGGTGATCGTCGGCGGTCCGGCACCGGCCGCGGCGGCCGGGCCCGGTACGGGCGCCACTCCCGGCGGCGGACCGGCCGGCGGCGCCCTGCCTGCGGCTCCGTTCTCGCTCAACACGGCCACCGTGGAACAGCTCGACACCTTGCCCGGCGTGGGGCCCGTGCTGGCCCGGCACATTCTTGACTACCGCGTGCAGCACGGCGGCTTCCGGTCGGTGGACGAACTGCGCGACGTCAACGGCATCGGCGACCGCCGCTTCGCCGATCTGCGGAATCTCGTACGGCCGTGAGCGCGGAATCCCGTACGGCCGTGAGCCGCGGCCCCCGCCGCGATTCTCCGGCTCCCTCCTCCCGCTCTCGCCGAACCGTTCACGCCGACTCGGGAAACCGGCTGGGGGTGGCCCACCCGCGACAGGAAGGACCGACCGATCTGCGACTCGTACCCCCGGCCCTCGCGGCCTGGGCGACGGCCGCGCTGACACTGGACGCGCCGACGGGGCATGTCGTCGCCGTCGTGGCCGCGGGTCTGGCCCTGGGCGGCACACTCCTGCTGACCCGCAGGCCGGCCGGAGTCGGCCGACTCGCGCCCGGACCGGGCATCGCCGGGCGGCTCGCACCCGGATCGGACACCGCCGGGCGGCTCGCACCCGGATCGGACACCGCCGGGCGGCTCCCACCCGGATCGGACACCGCCGGGCGATCTTCTTCCGGACCGGGCACCGCCGGCGGAGGGAAGTCCGGAACGCGCACCTGGCCGCGGGCGACGATCGCCGCCGTGCTGCTGTGTGCGGCGGCGGCAGCCGCTTCGGCCGGGCTGCACGGAGCGGATCTGCGCCGGGGACCGGTGCCGGCGCTGGCACGGCAGTACGCCACCGTCACCGCCGAGGTAGAGATCACCTCGGACCCGCGGCTCTTCGCACCTCGTGCCAGAGGCGATCGCGCGGCGCCGGTCTCCGCGTTGATCGAGGCCGAGGTGCGCGGGGTGGAGCAGCCGGGCGGGGCGACGGTGTCGACACGGACACCGGTCCTGATGATCGTCGACGTCCGCGCGGCTCGCGCCCGGCCGGGGCAGGCCGGCGGTACGTCAGGGGCCGCTGCCGGGTCCGGGGGTGGGGTGGCGGGCTCGCCCTGGCTGGCGCTGCTGCCCTCGACCCGGCTGCGGGTGACCGGGCGGCTGGCTCCGGCCACGACAGGCGGCGACCGGATCGCGGCCGTGCTGCGGGTCCGGGACCGGGCGGCGCCGGAGGTGACGAAGGGCCCCTCGGGGGCGCAGCGGTTCGCGGGACGGTTGCGCGCGGGGCTGCGGCAAGCCACCGAAGGGCTCCCGGGGGACGCGGGGGCGCTGCTGCCCGGCCTGGTCGTCGGGGACACCTCGCGCATCACACCCGAACTGGACGAGGCCTTCAAAAGAACCGATCTCGCGCACACCCTGGCGGTCTCCGGGAGCAATCTGACGATCCTCCTGGCCCTGCTCCTCGGGCCGCCCGGCCTGGCCCAGCAGGTCGAGCGGCGCGGCCTCGCACCCCGCCTCGGCATCCCGCTCCGCACGACGGCACTGTTCGGCGGCGCGCTCACCGTCGCGTTCGTGGTCGTGTGCCGACCCGACCCGAGTGTGCTGCGGGCGGCGGCCTGCGGCACGGTCGCGCTGCTCGCCCTCGTGACCGGTCGCCGCAGATCCCTCGTCCCGGCGCTGGCGACGGCGGTACTGGTGCTGGTGCTGTACGACCCCTGGCTGGCCCGAAGCTACGGCTTCCTGCTCTCGGTGCTGGCCACCGGCGCGCTGCTCACGCTGGCGCCGCGCTGGAGTGCCGCGCTGCGACGGCGACGGGTGCCGCCGCGGCTGGCCGAGGCGCTGTCGGCGGCGGGCGCGGCCCAGATGCTGTGCGCGCCGGTCGTCGCCGTGCTGTCGGCGCGGGTGAGTCTGGTGGCGGTGCCGTGCAATCTGCTCGCCGAGTTCGCGGTCGCACCGGCCACGGTGCTGGGCTTCGCAGCGCTGGCGACCGCGCCGGTGATGATGCCGGTGGCCAAGGCACTGGCGTGGTGCGCGAGTTGGCCGGCGGGCTGGATCGCGGGCGTGGCACGGTACGGGGCCGCACTGCCGGGTGGGGGAGTGGACTGGCCCGGCAGCTGGGCGGGCGCGCTGCTGCTCGCGCTCGGCATGGTGGTGGTCGTGGCGGTCGGGCGGCGGCTGCCGAGGAACCCGTGGCTGGCCGGGGCCTGTGGGGTGCTGTTCGTCCTAGTGGTGGTGCGGCCGCCTTCGCTGACCAGGGTGATCAGCGGATGGCCGCCGCCGGGCTGGCGGTACGCCGTGTGCGATGTGGGGCAGGGGGACGCGACGGTGCTGGCGGCCGGGGAGGGCACCGGTGTGGTCGTGGACGCCGGACCCGACGCGGCGTCGGTCGACCGGTGTCTGCGCGTCCTCGGCATCACCAGGATCCCGTTGCTCGTGCTGACCCACTTCCACGCCGACCATGTGGCGGGACTGCCGGGCGTGCTGCGCGGACGTTCGGTGGGCGCGATCGAGACGACGGGGTTCGCGGAGCCCGCGGACCAGGCCGGGTTCGTGCGGACGCAGGCCGCGGCGCACGGCGTCCCGGTCATCGAGGCCGCCGCCGGGGAACAGCGCCGCATCGGCGACCTCTCGTGGGAGGTGCTGTGGCCGCCGCCGCGTCAGGTGCCCGCGCCCGACGGTCCGAACGACGCCAGTGTCACGCTGCTCGTGCGGTCGGCCGGACTGCGGCTGCTCCTGCTCGGTGACCTCGAACCTCCGGCCCAGCAGGCGCTGTTGCGGTCACCGGCGGCCCGGGCGCTGGCGGCGGTGGACGTACTCAAGGTGGCCCATCACGGCTCGGCCTACCAGGATCCGGATCTCATACGGGTGGTGTCGCCACGGCTGGCCCTCATCTCCTGCGGTGCGGACAACCCGTACGGGCACCCGGCCCCCGGCACGGTCGCCGCACTGCGGGCCGGCGGAGCCGTGGTGCTGCGGACGGATGTGGACGGGGCCTTGGCGGTGACCGAGGAGAAGGGGGAGCTGAGGGTCACCGAGGACGGATGACGGGTGGCGGACGACTGGGGGACGACGGGCGACGGGGGTGAAGGGAGAAGGGACGACAGGCGGCGGGTGAGGCGAGAACGGAGGACGGGGGACAGGGGACGGGGTGAGGCGACGGGAGGTGGCGGCTGCCGGGTGTCGCGGTGCCGGAGAATGGGCCCGTGAGCGATGTGAGACATGTGCTGGTGCTGCCCGACCGTGATGCCGCGGAGGAGGCGGTGGAGGCGCTCGGGGAGCGGTTCGGACTCGACGAGGAGCCGCAGTTGGTGCGGGACGCGTTGGCCGGCGAGGACGATGCCGAGGACGCGCAGTGGCTCCTCGTCCTCCAGGACGCGGAGGGGCGGCTGGACCCCCGGGAGCTGGACGCGTTCGCGGGGGAGTGGGACGGCTGGCGCGAGGAGCCGTAACCCGGGATCGGGAGGAGCTGTAACCCGGGATCGGGAGGAGCCGTAACCCGGGGACGAGGAATCCAGCGGACGGCGGGCGCCGGGACGGCGGCGGGGCGGGGACGGCGGCGGGGCGGGGACGGCGGCGGGGCGGGGATCCGGTCCCGCGGTGGCACTCTCCGGCCGGCCTGCCGAGGGCCGACTCGCGGATCGTTGTCAGTGGGCCGTGCCATGCTTGTCCCGATGGCAAGGAAGACTGCGAATGACGACCCTCTCGCCCCGGTGACGCTCGCCGTGGGCCAGGAGGACCTGCTGCTCGACCGCGCCGTGCAGGAGGTGGTGGCCGCCGCGAGGGCCGCCGACGCCGACACGGACGTACGCGACCTGACCTCGGACCAGTTGCAGCCCGGCACGCTGGCCGAGCTGACGAGCCCGTCGCTCTTCGCGGAGCGCAAGGTCGTGGTCGTACGCAATGCGCAGGATCTGTCCGCCGACACGGTCAAGGACGTGAAGGCGTATCTCGGGGCACCGGCCGAGGAGATCACGCTCGTGCTGCTGCACGCGGGCGGGGTCAAGGGCAAGGGCCTGCTGGACGCCGCGCGCAAGGCGGGGGCGCGGGAGGTGGCGTGCCCCAAGATGACGAAGCCGGCGGACCGGCTGGCGTTTGTGCGGGGCGAGTTCCGCACGCTGGGACGGTCGGCCACACCGGAGGCGTGCCAGGCACTCGTCGAGGCCATCGGCAGCGATCTGCGGGAGCTGGCGTCCGCGGCGGCGCAGCTGGTCGCCGATGTCGAGGGGACGATCGACGAGGCCGTCGTCGGGCGGTACTACACCGGGCGGGCCGAGGCGTCGAGTTTCACGGTCGCGGACCGGGCAGTCGAGGGGCGGGCGGCGGAGGCGCTGGAGGCGCTGCGGTGGTCGCTCGCGACGGGGGTGGCGCCGGTGCTGATCACGAGTGCGTTGGCGCAGGGGGTGCGGGCGATCGGGAAGCTGTCCTCGGCGCGTGGTGGGCGGCCGGCCGATCTGGCGCGGGAGCTCGGGATGCCGCCGTGGAAGATCGACCGGGTCCGGCAGCAGATGCGGGGATGGACGCCGGACGGGGTCGCCGTCGCCCTGCGGGCGGTGGCCGAGGCCGACGCCGGGGTCAAGGGCGGCGGGGACGACCCCGAGTACGCCCTGGAGAAGGCGGTCGTGACGATCGCACGGGCGGCACGGTCCCGAGGACGGGCGTAATCCAGGGCCAGTCCGCAGTCCGCAGTCCGTAGTCCGTAGTCCGCGGTCGGAGGGCGGGTAACGCCGGAGCCAGTCCGCGGCCCCCGGTCCCGAGGACGGGCGTAACCCGGAGGCAGTCCGCAGTCCGCGGTCCGGAGGACGGGCGTAGCCCGGAGGCAGTCCGCGACCCACGGTTCCGAGGACGGTCGTGACCCGGAGCCAGTCCGCAGCCCCCGGTCCCGAGGTCGGGCGTAACCCGGAGGAGGTCCGCAGTTCGCGGTCCGCGATCCCGAGGACCGGCGTAACCGGACGCGGTCGGGGACGGCCGCCGCTGCCCTTGCCCACCCCTGCCGCTTTCCCTCCCCTGCCTTTGCCCGCCCTCGCATCCGCCCCCACCTTTACCCGCCCCGACCCGCCCCGACCCGCCCCGGACCGCGTCCGGAGATCGGACCGCGTCCGGGGAGCTGGCCGCGCGTATGCCGAAGGCCCCGGTGCTCGTCCTGGGGAAGGGCGAGGTGCCGGGGCCTTCGGTTCGAACCGGGGGATCCGCGCCCGCGTGGCGAACGCAGGCCGCGCGCAGATCCATGGGTGCCGGACGGGAGCGGATGAGAGAGGGCCCGCTCTGGGTCCTTCCGGCGGTCAGATCAAGAAAGAGGATCAGCCGTTGAGGTTGGCGACCTTGGAAGCCAGCGCCGACTTCTTGTTGGCGGCCTGGTTCTTGTGGATGACGCCCTTGGAGACGGCCTTGTCGAGCTGACGCGCGGCAGCGCGCTGGTACTCGGTGGCCTTCTCGACGTCACCCGCGGCAGCAGCCTCGCGGGCCTTGCGGATCGCGGTCTTCAGGGAGGACTTGACGGCCTTGTTGCGCAGCCGGGCCTTCTCGTTGGTCTTGATCCGCTTGATCTGGGACTTGATGTTCGCCACGAATGAGCCTTCACAGGTTCTGGCACGGGGCCGCTCGGGTCCCGCGCCGGTGATTTTCTTGGGGCGTGTCTCGCGCTGAGAGGGCAAGAGACACAGGTGCCCACGTTACCAGGGGCTCTCCGGCTGGCCCAAACCGGCTTCAGGTCGCCGCGCGTGGGACCATGGAGGCTGCGTAACGATCCGACCCGAGACCGCACACACTGCGGACGCCTCAAGAATCAGGACCCTGCGTGCCCGCGATCCCTAGCCATGTGCCCGAGCCGAGCCGTACCGCCCCGGCTCAGATCCGCAATTTCTGCATCATCGCGCACATCGACCACGGCAAGTCCACGCTCGCCGACCGGATGCTCCAGCTGACCGGTGTGGTCGAGCAGCGGCAGATGCGCGCCCAGTACCTCGACCGCATGGACATCGAGCGCGAGCGCGGCATCACGATCAAGTCCCAGGCGGTGCGTCTGCCCTGGGCCCCGACCACGGGCCCGGACCAGGGCACGACGCACATCCTCAACATGATCGACACCCCGGGGCACGTCGACTTCACCTATGAGGTCTCGCGGTCGCTGGCCGCCTGCGAGGGGACCGTCCTCCTCGTCGACGCCGCCCAGGGCATCGAGGCGCAGACCCTCGCCAACCTGTACCTGGCGATGGAGAACGACCTCGCGATCGTCCCCGTGCTGAACAAGATCGACCTGCCGGCCGCGCAGCCCGAGAAGTTCGCCGAGGAGCTCGCCAACCTGGTCGGCTGCGACCCCGACGACGTGCTGCGCGTGTCCGCGAAGACCGGTGTCGGGGTGGACGCGCTGCTGGACAAGGTCGTGGCGACGGTTCCGGCACCGGTCGGCGTCGCCGACGCGCCCGCCCGCGCGATGATCTTCGACTCGGTGTACGACTCCTACCGGGGCGTCGTGACGTACGTGCGTGTCATCGACGGGCAGCTCAACAAGCGTGAGCGGATCCGGATGATGTCCACCGGCGCCACGCACGAGCTGCTGGAGATCGGCACCAACTCGCCCGAGATGCTGCCGGCCGACGGTCTGGGCGTCGGCGAGGTGGGTTATCTCATCACCGGCGTGAAGGACGTGCGCCAGTCCAAGGTCGGTGACACCATCACCACCCTGCACAAGGGCGCGACCGAGGCGCTGGGCGGCTACAAGGACCCCAAGCCGATGGTGTTCTCGGGTCTGTACCCGCTGGACGGCTCCGACTACCCGGAGCTGCGTGACGCCCTCGACAAGCTCCAGCTCAACGACGCCGCCCTCGTCTACGAGCCGGAGACCTCCGCCGCCCTCGGCTTCGGCTTCCGCGTCGGCTTCCTCGGCCTGCTGCACCTCGACGTGATCCGGGAGCGGCTGGAGCGCGAGTTCGGGCTCGACCTCATCGCCACCGCGCCGAACGTGGTCTACCGCGTCGTCATGGAGGACGGCAGCGAGCACACGGTCACCAACCCGAGCGAGTTCCCCGAGGGCAAGATCAACGAGGTGTACGAGCCGGTCGTGCGCGCCACGATCCTCGCGCCCTCCGAGTTCATCGGTTCGATCATGGAGCTGTGCCAGACCCGGCGCGGCACCCTGCTCGGCATGGACTACCTGTCCGAGGACCGGGTCGAGATCCGCTACACCCTGCCGCTCGCGGAGATCGTGTTCGACTTCTTCGACCAGCTGAAGTCAAAGACGCGCGGCTACGCCTCGCTCGACTACGAGCCCACCGGCGAGCAGACCTCCAGCCTGGTCAAGGTCGACATCCTGCTGCACGGCGACAAGGTGGACGCGTTCTCGGCGATCACGCACAAGGACGCGGCGTACGCGTACGGGGTGCGGCTCGTCGCCAAGCTGCGCGAGCTGATCCCGCGGCAGGCCTTCGAGGTGCCCATCCAGGCGGCCATCGGCTCCCGGGTGATCGCCCGCGAGACCATCCGCGCCATCCGCAAGGACGTCCTCGCCAAGTGCTACGGCGGTGACATCTCCCGGAAGCGGAAGCTGCTGGAGAAGCAGAAGGAGGGCAAGAAGCGCATGAAGATGGTGGGTTCCGTGGAAGTTCCGCAGGAGGCCTTCATCGCGGTGCTCTCCAGCGACGACAGCGCGGGAACGGGCAAGGGCAAGAAGTAACCGCGAGTTACCGTGGGTACATCGTCGAAACGGGCGCAATCGGGGCTCGTCGTGCGAAAGCGCGGCGGGCCCCGGCTCGTGCGGGCCGTCGCTCTCTGTAGGAAGTGACAGGCCGCGGCCTCTTACGCAAGGGGCGGTCGCGCCTTACTCTGATCTCTGCTCGATAGTTACTCGCGAGTTAAACAACGCTCGGACAGCAGCTCGTGAGCAGACCCAGCCGTACTGAGCCGGCCCGTACTGAGCCAGCCGAGCCATCCGCACCGTCGCGGGCCCCGGAGGATGTCGTGAGCGACACACAGACACTGATCGAGAACCGTCCGCCGTCCGTCGCGGGCCTCTTCCTTGACCGCGTGGCGGCCACTCCGGACGCCGAGGCCTACCGCTACCCGGTGGTGGCGGACTCGGGGCAGGGGCCGGACGACTGGAAGTCGCTCAGCTGGGCGCAGGCCGCCGAGCGGGTCTTCGCGATCGCCGCGGGCCTGATCGAGCTGGGCGTGCAGCCCGAGCAGCGGGTGGCCCTGGCCTCCTCGACCCGGGTCGAGTGGATCCTCGCCGACCTGGGCATCCTGTGCGCCGGCGCCGCCACGACCACGGTCTACCCGCAGACCAACGCCGACGAGTCGGCGTTCATCCTCTCCGACTCGGAGAGCCGCGTGCTGATCGCCGAGGACGCGGCCCAGCTCGCCAAGGCGCAGGAGAAGCGCGCCGAACTGTCCGAACTCACCCATGTCGTGGTGATCGACCCGGCCGGCGTCGAGAGCGACGAGCGGGTCCTCACCCTCGCCGAGCTGGAGCGGCGCGGCGCCGCCTACCTGGAGAAGCACCCCGGCCTGATCAAGGAGCGGGTCGCGGCGATCACCAAGGACCAGCTCGCCACCCTCATCTACACCTCGGGCACCACCGGCCGCCCGAAGGGCGTGCGCCTGCCGCACGACAACTGGTCGTACATGGCGAAGGCGATCGCCGCGACCGGACTGATCGGCCTCGAGGACGTCCAGTACCTGTGGCTGCCGCTGGCGCACGTCTTCGGCAAGGTGCTCACCTCCGGTCAGATCGAGGTCGGGCACGTCACCGCCGTCGACGGCCGCGTCGACAAGATCATCGAGAATCTTCCGGTCGTCCGGCCGACCTACATGGCGGCCGTGCCGCGCATCTTCGAGAAGGTCTACAACGGGGTCGCGGCCAAGGCCCGCGCGGGCGGCGGCGCCAAGTACAAGATCTTCCAGTGGGCCGCCGAGGTCTCCCGCGAGTACGCCAAGGTCACCCAGGACAACTTCCGGCGCACCGGCAGCCACGCGGCGCCGTTCGGGCTGGCGGCCAAGCACAAGGTCGCCGACACGCTCGTCTTCGCCAAGATCCGCGAGGCCTTCGGCGGCAACCTGCGCGCCTGCATCTCGGGCAGCGCCGCCCTCGCTCCCGAGATCGGCTACTTCTTCGCCGGCGCCGGCATCCACATCCTGGAGGGCTACGGCCTCACCGAGTCCTCCGCCGCCTCCTTCGTCAACCCGGGCGAGGCCTACCGCACCGGCACGGTCGGCAAGCCGCTGCCCGGCACCGAGGTGCGCATCGCGGACGACGGCGAGATCCTGCTGCGCGGCCCCGGCATCATGCAGGGCTACCACGGGCTGCCCGAGAAGACCGCCGAGGTGCTGGAGGCGGACGGCTGGTTCCACACCGGCGACATCGGCGAGCTGTCGGCCGACGGCTATCTGAAGATCACCGACCGCAAGAAGGACCTGATCAAAACGTCCGGCGGCAAGTACATCGCGCCGGCCGAGGTCGAGGGCCAGTTCAAGGCGGTGTGCCCGTACGTCTCCAACATCCTCGTGCACGGCGCCGACCGTAACTTCTGCACGGCCCTCATCGCGCTCGACGAGCCGTCGATCCTGGACTGGGCCAAGGAGAACGGGCTGGCGGACCGGTCGTACGCCGACGTCGTCGCCGCGCCGGAGACGGTCGCCATGGTCGAGGGCTACGTCAAGCAGCTCAACGAGGGCCTCCAGCGCTGGCAGACCATCAAGAAGTTCCGGCTGCTGCCGCGCGACCTCGATGTCGAGCACGGCGAGATCACGCCGAGCCTGAAGCTGAAGCGGCCCGTGGTGGAGCGCGAGTACAAGCACCTGATCGACGAGATGTACGCGGGCTCGCGCGAGGCGTAGGCAGGGCGGTCCGGCCCTGCCCGGTGAGCAATAGGTGCTGCCCGGATGCTCGGAGTCGGTCAGGTTTCTGCCCGGCTTCGAGCACACGCGTAGCACTGTTCTCACTCATGGCGGCCCACTTCGGTAACTCGGCGCTTATGGACGGGCTCGGTCTGTCACTCTGTCGGCATCGACCGAGGCCCATTCGTCCGAACCGCCGGGAGCCGCCATGGGGGCCATTCCGACGCAACGGGAGAACCTTCCCCTTGCCTCCGGTGCTTCCGGTGCCTCCGACGCCTGCGCGCCGGAGCGCCCGCAGGTGCGCGCGACCGTGGCCGGGAACCCCCTCGCGCCCGGCTCCGCCCGCGCACTCGTACGCGCCGCGCTCGTGGACTGGGCCGAGCAGGGTTCGCCCGCCCTGCGCACCGGCCGCCTGGCCGACGACGTGCTGCTGGTCGTCAGCGAACTCGTCACCAACGCCGTCGTCCACGCCGGGACGGACGTCGAGCTCGTGTGCCGCCTGGAGGAGGAGGCGGCGGGCGCGGTCGTCGTGGAGGTCTCCGACCAGCACCCCTCGCGGGCCCCGCGCGACGGCGGCGCCGAACCGGCGTACGAGATCCCGGAGTACGGGCGCGGCCTGCGCCTTGTCGCCACGCTCGCCGAGGCCTGGGGCGTCACCTACCGCAGGGGCGCCAAGACGGTGTGGGCGCGGCTGCCCTTCGAGCCCCCCGACGGCATCGAGGCGTACGACGGCGCGTGCGCCCCGGCGTACGCCCTCGGCGTGGCCGAGATCCTCGCCCCCGAGCCGCAGCGGGCCGAGCGGGACGGGGACTGGCTGGGCCGCGGCGCCCTGACCTTCCTCGCCGAGGCCTCCGACCTGCTCGCCGGCCAGCTCGACGAGGACCTGGTCGCCGCGCTCACCGGCCAGCTGCTCGTGCCGCGGCTGGCCGACTGGTGCGCGGTGTGGCTGGAGGACGAGGCCACCGGCCGCGGCGGCTGGTCCGGCGACCTCGCGGCGGGCGCCGGACCGCGGCTGGCCCGGGTCTGGCACCGCAGCGAGAACGTCATCGAGGAACTGCGCAGAGCCCTGGAGAAGGACCCGCCACGGCCGTCGGAGGGGATCGCCTCCGGACCGGTCGCGTTCCCCTGGCCCGCCGTGGCCTGGACAGAGGACGACTCCCACGGAGCCGGTGCCCCGTCCGGGACCGGTGGGCCGTACGGCGCCGGTGACTCGTCCGGGACCGGTGATCCGTCCGCAGCCGGCGGGTCGTACGGGCGCGGCGCCCCGACCGGGACCGGCGGGTCGTACGGTACGGCGCTCGCCTACCGGCTCGTCGCGGGCGGCCGTCCGCTGGGCACCCTGGTCATCGGCCGGGCCGGACTCGCCCGCTTCCCCGACGAGGTCACCGGCCTGGTCGAGGACCTCAGCCGCCGGGTGGCGCTGGCCATCGGCGCCGCCCGCCAGTACGCCCGCCAGGCCACCATCAGCGCCGTGCTCCAGCGGGGCCTGCTGCCCGGCGCCGTCGCCGAGAT
>NZ_JBEOWS010000167.1:0-20363 GCF_040296125.1 Streptomyces sp. NPDC002265
TGACCGACTGACCGAGCGACCGACCCGGTCCGCGGCGTGCGGTCCCCGGCCGGGGGCGGGGCGCCGGGCGGGGCGGGGGCGGCGGCCGCGCCGCGGCGGCGGGCGAGGTGACGGCGGGCGAGCTGGGCGCCGACCGCCACGGTCAGCCCCAGGGCCAGCAGCAGCCACGCCGCCGTACGCAGGGTGGAGGTGAGGGCGTCGTAGACCGCGCCGGCGGCCCGGTGCGAGACCTCCGCGGGCAGGTCGTGCAGGGTCAGCCGGCGGCCGAGGGCGACCGCGAGGGCCAGCAGGGCGCCGCCGGCCGCGGTGCCCAGGCCGGTCGCGGTGATCGCGCGGCGGCGGCGGACGGCGAGGCCGATGCCGGCGACGGCGAAGACGCACGCGGCGACGGGGAGCCAGAAGCCGGCGACCTCGAGCACGCCGTACCCCTTCCGGAGGCGGCCCAGGCCCTCGGCCGTGAGCACGGGGACCCGCGCGTGCCGGACCGGGATGTGGTCCGCCAACGCCACGTGGGCGTCGACGAGATGGCGTTTGACCTCGACGGTGACCGGGGCGAGATCGACGGTGACCGTACGGTCGCGCTCGCCGCGCAGGGCGCGCAGGACTGCGTCGTGGGT
Source organism: Streptomyces sp. NPDC002265 (assembly GCF_040296125.1). Taxonomy (NCBI): domain Bacteria; kingdom Bacillati; phylum Actinomycetota; class Actinomycetes; order Kitasatosporales; family Streptomycetaceae; genus Streptomyces; species Streptomyces sp. NPDC002265. Next base: position 618 of record NZ_JBEOWS010000167.1, read on the forward strand.
GGCCCGGTTGCCCTCGTTCCAGGCGGTGCGGAAGGCCTCCGTGCGGGTGAGCGAGCGCACCGCCTCGTGCACGAACGGGGCCACCGTGCCGCGTAGCGGGCGCACCACCGTCCTTCGCCGGTCCACCTCGCGCATGATGCCGTCGCCGACGGTGTCCGCGACGGCCTCGCGCACGTCCGGGTCGTCGGCCAGCGGCGCCATCGCGGTGACGTACCGGTCGGTGTCCGTCAGCCCGTACGCGGCCCAGGCCGACAGCGCGCCGAGCGGCGCCAGCAGGCACGCCAGCGCGATCAGCACGGCCGACAGAGCGGTACGCAGGGGGCGGGACACGCTTCCAGAAAAGGGCCCGTGCCCGCGGAGCGCGAGCGGGGTGACTGCGGACGGGTGCACAGGTCCCGCCGAACGGGGAGCCCTTGGCGGAACTGGGCGGTCCGCTCTCCGGTGGAGGGTTCACCCGGACGGGTGTTTCCTGGTTCAGGGGAGATGGAGGTCGATCATGCGCACCACTACGGCCCTGCGGACCCTGGCCGCGGCCCTGCTCACCAGTGGCATCCTCGCCGTGACGTCGGTGGGCACCACCGCGACGGCAGCCCCGCCGACCCTCGCCCGAGGACATGGTGGCGGCGCGGGAGCCTTCGGCGGTTTCGGTTTCTGGACCCCGGGCGTCGTCGTGGCCCCCGGATGGCTGGACGTACGGCAGTTGCCCACGCCGGTCTCGCCCGTGGTGAACCGGCTGCTGCCCGGTTTCCAGGACAGCGTGCAGTGCGTGGTGCTGGGTCCGAGCTTCAACGGCAACCCCTACTGGTACTGGCTCTCCGGTGTCCGGGCCTGGGCCCCGGCCGGCTTCGTGTACACGTACGGCCTGCGCGTGCCGTACTGCTGACACGTCCGAAGCCTCGTCGGACGGCGCGGACGGCAACTTCCGTCGCCCGGCGAGTGGAGGGATGAGGGAAACGAATGGGCCCCGGCCACAGCCGGGGCCCATTCGCCGTTCCGTCCGCGGCCGGGGGTCAGGAGATCCGATGGCCCGCCGCGTCCTCGTGCGTGTAGTAGCGGTAGAACATCACCACGAAGCAGATCGCTCCGATCAGCAGCGACCAGCCGATGGACCGCATGATGGTCGCGCCCGTCTGGCTGTACAGGAAGCCGAACGCGCTGCCCGCGAACGCGGCCCACACCAGGGCGTGCAGCTCGCGCCGCATGAGCGGGGTGAGCCTGCGTATCGCCATCCAGAGAGCGACGAAGGCGATCGTCGTCACGAACCCGAACAGCAGGTTCCAGCCCGTGATGGGTCCGCCGCTGCGGCGGTTGGCCGCGGCCCAGTAGCCGTAGACGAGCCCGAGCACGACGGGCACCGCCCACTCCGCCGTCCTGTGGGTCCGTGCACCGAAGACGTCCATGGTGGTTCCGCGTGTCCTGCGCGCGGGTGCCGCATGAGCCATGAGAGCACTCCTCCCTCTCGACCCCCCGCTACCAGCGCACACCTGGGCAGGGGTGCTGGCAAGTCGGCGGAGATGCAACAGCGCTACCCTCATGTTTCGCTGGGCACCGTGAGTGACGGTGCCCGGAGGACGCTGAACGGACTCGTCCGGTACGCCCGGACCGGGCAGCTCGACGCCGCGTTCGGATCCGACCTGCTGCGGGTGGGCGGGGTCAACGTCGCCTGGCTGGCACCGCTGCTGCTGCTCGTCGGCATCGCGCTGACCGACCTCGGCACCGGCGGCGGCTTCCGGACCGCCTCCTGGCTCGTGCTCGTGCCCGCCCTCGCCGCAGCCTTCTGCGGTGTGTGGGGCACGGCCGTGTTCGTGGCGCTCGGGCTCGCCACCTATCTCGCCGTGGACAGTTCCTGGCAGCACCCGTTACAGGCCGGTCTGCCCGACTTCATCCTTATCGCCGTCGGCGGCATCCTCGCCGTCCTGGCCTGCGCGATCCGGGCGCGCGGCGAACTGCGGATGGTGCACATGATGGACATCGCCGAGACCACCCGCCGTACCGTGCTGCGCCCGCTGGCGCCGGTCTGGGGCGGCCTGGACCATGCGGCCGTCTACCTCGCGGCCGACAGCGTGGCCAGGGTCGGCGGCGACTTCTACGACATCCAGCCGGGACCGCACGGCACCCGGGTCCTGCTCGGCGACGTCCAGGGCAAGGGGCTGTACGCGGTGGAGGCGGCGGCCGCGCTGCTGGGCACGTTCCGCGAGGCGGGATACCACGAGGCGGAACTGGCGACGGTGGCCGCGCGCCTGGAGACGCGGATGCTGCGCCACCGCGAACACACCCGGTCGATCGGCCGCGACGAAGGCGACCGCTTCGCCACCGCCGTGCTCATCGGCTTTCCGCTGTCCGGCCCCCCGACGGTGGAGCTGGCCGTCTTCGGCCACGAGCCGCCGCTGGCCGTCGGGCCCGACGGGGTACGGGCCCTGCCGGAGGGGGACGGACTGCCGCTGGGCCTGTGCGACCTGATGGGCGCCGCCGGGCCGCCCACCGTGCGCCGGGTGACGCTGGCGCCCGGCGAGACCCTGCTGCTGGTCACGGACGGGGTGACCGAGGCCCGGGACCGGGCGGGGCGGTTCTACCCGCTCGCCGACGAGGTGTCCCGCGCGCTCGCCCTCGACCCGCGTGTCACCGAACCCGGTCGCCTGGTCGGCTTCGTCCGGGACGGCACCCTGCGGCACAGCGCGGGGCGCCTCGACGACGACACGACGATCTTCGCCGTACGGCCGCGGGACACGGACGGCGAGACCCCCTGGGACGGACATTCGCCGTCCTGACCCGACCCTTTGCAGCCGCAGCGGTTACGGTGCTGCCGTAGGTGATCGACAGGGGGAGGGATCATGCCCGGAACCGTGCTGCTGCTCGCGGCCTCACCCGTGGGCAAGGGGTGTCTGGTGGACGCGGCGTCCGTGCTCCCCGTGCTCGCGGCGGTGCCGCCCGCGGTACTGGCCGGGACGGACACCGCGAACGTCGTCGAGCTGGCCGACCCGCTGGAGCCGCAGGCGGTCCTCACCCGGCTGCGCGCGGCCGCGGCGGCCCCCGGCCCGCTGACCGTGTTCGTGACCGGCCAGCTCCAGCTCGACCGCCGCCAGCGCCTGCCCCATCTGGCGCTCGCCCGCACCACCCCGGCGACCGTGCGCTACACGGCGTTCCCCTGGCACTGGTTCCGGGAGGAACTGCGGCTGCGGGCGCCCGGCAGCACGACGCTCGTGCTCGACCTGCACGCGGACGCCGAGACCTGGGAGCTGCTGCGCACCGCGCCGCTGGACTGCGGGCGCACCGCCGCCGTCTACGGGCGGATCGCGCCGCCGCCGGCCCGCCGGGCGGTGGCCGTGCCCGCGTACATGAAGGGGGTCGCGACGATCCTGCGCAGCGGCCACCGGCCGGCGCCGGCGTTGCTGCACCAGCAGGCCTGGGGCAGGCTGGCCGGCGAGGACGGGACGGCGGGCCTCGCGCTGGCCGTGCACGCGGCGCCGGTGGCCGGCGATCCGCACGCCTCCCTGACGGCCGCCGTGCAGTCCGGCCGGCACGCCGAGGCCGACGCGCTCGCCGCGCGCTGGGAGCAGGCCGCCGTACTGGCCCACGGGCCGGCCTCGGACGACGCCCTGCACTGGGCGGAGGTGCGGGCCGATCTGGCGATGTTCGCGGGGGACGCGGAGCGCAGCTGCCGTACCTGGCTCGCGGTGGCCGGGGCCCGGCTCGCGGCCGGACAGGCCCCGGACGCCCCGGCGGTGGAGGCGGCCGTGGACCGGGCGCACCATCAGTGGGGGCAGCTGCGCGACCCGGCCCGCTCGCGTGAACTCGGTTCCGCCCTGGCGCAGTTGCGCGGCCGGGTGCCCGGCAGGCGCGAGGGTGCGCTCGGGCATGTCCAGCGGCGGCTGGACGAGTTGCAGGCGCAGGGGCAGCGGCCTGCGCCGCAACCCCCGCGCCCGCGGGATCACTTGGTGTAGACGAGGTACTTCCAGGCGCCGTACGTCGTCGCGTTGACGTTGTCGCCGGACTTGGTGTCGACGTAGCCGGAGCGGACCCGGAAGCGGTCGTTGACGGCCGGGGCGCCGTCCAGGGTGAGCGCGTCCTTGCCGGTGGAGCCGAGCGCCCAGTACCCGGAGTACGTGGTGTGCCAGGCGCCGCCGTAGTACTGCTGGATCTGCATCTGGTACTTGCGGCCCGGGTACGTGGTCATCGTCGTGGTGACGACCGGGTCCTTGGTCCTGTGGAAGTAGGCGTACGTCTCGTTCCACGCCCGCGCGGTCTTGTACGCGCCGCTGAGCGCCGTCGAGACCTTCACCTGGGTGTAGACCGTGGAAGTCGCGGACAGTGCCGCGGTCCGGGAGTCGCCGGTGAACTTCGCGGTGACCTTGGTGTCGCGGCCGAGGTGGAGCGTGGCCGTGAGGTTGCCGCTGGAGTTGACCGTGCCCTTCTTGACCAGGGTGTTGGGCTTGTCGGAGCCGTACGGGTCGGCCCAGATCTCCACCGTGCGGTTCTTGTAGGTGCTGCCGAGGTGCGCGGTGAACGTCACGTCGGCGCCGTAGGCGTACACCTTGCCGGTGTTGTTCACCGTCAGCGTGGTGGCGTTCTTGGAGACGGTCACCGTGGCGGAGGCGTTGGCGCCGATGTGGTCGGCGTCGCCCGCGTAGCCGACGGAGTACGTGACCTTGCCGCCGGACGCCGGGGTGTCGGTGAAGGAGTAGGTGCCGTTGGCGGCGACCGTGGCCGTGCCGAGCGCCTTGCCCGCGGGGGACTCCTCGTCGGTGCGGGTGACGGTGACCTTGGTGCCCGTGGGGAACGCGACCGGGGAGGTCAGGGTGCCCTTGACGGTGAGCGCCTTGCCGCGGGTGGCGGTGGCCGGTGCGGTGGCCGTCAGCGTGACGGCGTTCTTGGTGACGTCCACGGCGGCCGAGGCGGTGGCACCGGCGTGGCCTTCGTCGCCCGCGTAGGTCACGGAGTACGTCGCCTTGCCCGCGACCGACGGGGTGTCGGTGAAGGTGTAGGTGCCGTCGGCGGCGACGGTGGCCGTGCCGAGCACCTGGCCGTCCGGGGACGCGGTGTCGGTGCGGGTGAGGGTGACCGTGGCGCCCGCGACCGGGGCCGCGTCGTCCTTGGTGGTCAGGGTGCCCTTGACGGTGAGCGCCTTGCCGCGGGTGGCGGTGGCCGGCGCGGTGGCCGTCAGCGTGGTGGCCGTCTTGGTCGGGTCGTCGTACACGTGCAGCGTGTAGGTGTCCGTGTCGTTCACGGAGGCGACGGACACCGCGAACAGCTTGCTGCCGTCCGGTGCCCAGGCCAGGCCGCGCGCGGCGAGGGTGTCGGACGCCGAGTTGCCGGTGCTGCTGCCGAACTCGTACTGCCGCAGCGGCAGCGTGGTGCCCTGCTTGAAGACGTGGACGTCCGGGTCGTACCAGGAGAAGGTGCCCGCCGCGACATCGCCGTTCGGGGCGATGTCCACCGCGTTCGGGTAGGTGTTCGTCTCGTACCGGCCGTCCTTGGACAGGTCCGTGAGCTTGTAGACCGCCTGGTAGTACGGGGCGCCGCTGGCCGTGACGACGTCCTTGCCGTCCGGGGTGACCGCCAGGTCGGCGAGGTTGCCGCCGCCGGTGCTGCCCGGGTCGAAGGCGTACGCGGTCTGCGTCGGGGTGCCCGAGGAGACGTCGTACACCGCGAGCTCGACCGGGCTCTGGCTGACGGCGCCCGCGACGAGCGTGTCCGGGGCGCCGGGGGAGGCGTCCAGGATCGGGGCCTGGTACCAGGAACGCCCGGTGTTCAGGGCGAGCGTGACCACCGGCTCGGCGCCGGAGAGGTCCAGCGAGCCGATGTTGCCCTCGGCGGCGCCGCCGTAGCCGAACCACAGCTTGCCGCCCGCCTGGGCGAGGTACTGCGGGTCGGCGGTGCCGGTGGAGTAGCGGTGGGCCTCGGTCGCGGTCGCCGTGTCGACGGCGACGATCGCGTCGGCGTCGCCCACGGCCGCGTAGAGGGTGGCGGAGTCGGCGGACAGTTCCAGACCGAGGACCCCGGGCAGCGAGCCGATCGTCCTGACGACCTGGCCGGCGTAGTCGGTCACCACGATCTGACCGCTCTTCGGGTCGCTGATGAAGACCCGGTGGTGCACCCCGTCGACGGCCATGTCGCCGGTCGACCGAAGGGACAGGGAGGTGCTGGAGTCGGCTGCTGCCGACCCCGCTCCGGTCGCGACGAGGGCGACGGAGCTGAAGACGACGGCGAGTGCCGTTGCTACCGGAAGAGTGCGTCTGCGCACGATGTTTCGAACCCCCCGGAACGAAAGTGGAATCAGATTGCGCAGGCTAGGTCATGGTTCTGACATTCAAGTAATCCGGGGGGTAAGAGGGTAGTGAGAGACGTGAGTTGCGTGAGAGGCGCGAGTGACGGGAGCCTCAGCGGTCCCCGGCGGGGGCGTCGGCCCGGTGGACGGGGCCCTGCGGGCCGTCGGCGGACCGGGTGATCCCGGTCCCCTGGTCCACGGCCCGTGCCGGTCCAGCGTTCGCCGCGATGACGAGGGTCGCCGCGGCGAGCACGGCTGCGGCCAGGCCTCTGGCCCAACGCGCGGAAGTGCGTCCCTGCACGGTTACCTCGCAACGACGACAGTGAAGTGTTAAGCATGTTTAATTCGCGGTTTAACCTAGGGCGTGTCATGGTCTAACGGCAAGAGGCGCAGGGGTAGTTGGGGGAGTCACGGCATGGGGGAGAGAGACGAACCCGAGGTCATCGGACGCAGAGTGCAGCGGCTGCGCAACGAACGCGGGCTGACCCAGCGACAGTTGGCGGAGCCGACCTACACCCCCGCCTACATCTCCACCCTGGAGGCCGGACGGGTGCGGCCCTCCGACGAGGCGCTCAGGCACCTCGCCGAACGGCTCGGCGTCGACTTCTCGGAGCTGGCCACCGGACGCTCCGCCCGGCTCGTCACCGATCTGCGGCTGCGGCTGACCGAGGCCCAGCGCACCCTGGCCACGGGCGAGGCCGAGGAGGCGGCGCGGCGGTACTCCGCCCTGCTCGCGGAGGCCGAGCCGCAGGGGCCGGCCGAGGTGCGGGCCACCGCGCTGCTGGGGCTCGGCGAGTGCGGGATCGAGACCGGCGACCTGGTGTCGGCCCGGGAGTACTTCGAGCGTGCCGAGGCGTGCCTGGCCGGACATCCGCTGCCCGCGCGGGTACCGGCGCTGCGCGGACGGGCCGTCTCCCACTACCTCGCCGGTGAACTCCGGTACGCCGTCTACCTGCTGGAGTCCACCCTCGACGAGCTCAACCGCGGCGGACTGCACGACCCCGACGCGCTGCTCCTGCTGTACGCCTCCGCCATCGGTCCCTACATGGACATGGGCGCCCACGCCCGCGCCGCCCAGGCCGCCGAGTTCGCCCTCGCCCTCGCGCCCCAGGTCGCGGATCCGGCGCTGCTCGCCCGGATGCACCGGTCGGTCGCGCGCACCCTGCTCGCCGAGGGCCGGGTCGCCGAGGCCGACGCCTCGCTGGTGAAGGCCGCCGAGCTCTACCGGCAGCTCCAGATCCGGACCGAGCTCGCCAACTGCCACTGGATGCGCGGCTACGTCTGCGCGCAGAACGGCGACCTGGAGCGGGCGGAGGAGGAACTGCGCGAGGCGTTGGCCATGCTCTCCGCCAAGCGCGCCGCCCTCTACAGCAGTCAGGTCGCCGTCGAGCTCGCCGACGTGCTGCACCGGCGGGGCAGGTCCGGGGAGGCGGCCGACCTGCTGAACGGCGTCCTCGGCGACCTCTCGCCCGAGCGCGGCGCCGTGCACGCGGCCGGCGCCCACCGGCTGCTCGGCATCATCGCCGAGGACGCCCGCGACACCGAGGCCGCCGAGGAGCACTACGTGCGCGCGCTGAGCCTGCTGGAGCGGGCGGGAGCCGCGGGCGACCTCGCCGACCTGTGCCGGATGCTCGGCGACCTGCTGCGCCGTACCGGGCGGGTGGAGGCGGCGCTGGACGCCTACCGGACGGGCCTCGGGCACCGCACGGCGCCCGGTACGACGACCCTGGGACCGGCGCCCGCCCAGCCGCCGCTCTGACGCCCGCACAGCCGCCGCTCCGGCCCCCCTTCGGCCCGTAGCCGCGTAGCCGCGTAGGCCCGTGGCCGCGCAGCCCGTGGCCGCGTGGGCGTCAGACCTGGGCGCGGCCCTGTCTGCGGACGTCCGCCAGTCGCTGCACGCCGAGCTGCACGGCCGCCTGGGTGGCGTCGTTCGGCACGTCGCCCATGCCGCCGTTGGTGAAGGCGAACGCGTCCCCGCCGACCCGCACCACGGCCACGTCCAGGGAGAGGGTGCCGGGATCGCCGTCGAGCGGCTGGCCCTTCGGCCCGGTCACCGCGGTCAGCGTCACCCGCAGCCCCTGCCGGGCGTCACCGGCCTCGGGCAGCGGCGCGTCGTTGACGTAGACGTCCTGGACGGCGCCCGTCGTGGTCGTGGCCGTGAACCGCGCGCACACCCGCGGCAGGGTCTTCAGCCAGGCCAGCACACCGTCCACGGCCTTCGCCGGCTGGGCGGAGACCTGATAGCGCAGCTGCGCGCCGGTGTCGGAGTCGTCCAGGCCGGTGACCGCGCGGGCGGGGGCGCCGAGGAGCTCGTCGGCGTAGAGGGCGTCCAGCAGCCGCTGGCACTCGCCCGCGGGGGTCTTCGCCTTCAGCAGCCCGTCCCGCCAGGTCGCGGCGCCCTGGGTCGGGATCCAGGGGCCGCCCAGGTCGGTGTCGGTGATGAGGGCGGCCCGGGCCTGGTCGTCGGTGAGCGCGGCGGCGGCGGTCGAGGAGGCGTGGGCGGACGGGGCGGTGGCCGCCGCGGAGGAGACGGGTCCGATCGGCGCGTGCGGGGCTCCCTCGTCCGGGCTGATGCAGCCGGACGCGACCAGCAGACAGGCGGCGGACAGGGCGGAGGCGAGGAGGGTGCGGGCGCGGGTCATCGGGTGCCTCCGGCGGACGGTTGGGGAATCCGTCCCTCCACCGGATCACCGGGGGTACGAGCCGGCCAGCGCGGTGGGCCGTACGGGTGAGCCGGTGCCGCGGCGAGGAGCGCGCCGGCAGCACGGCGCCCCGGCCCCCTCGGTGCGAGGGGACCGGGGCGTGCGGGCCGAAGCGGCGTCCGCGGCCGGGGCCGGGTGCGCCGGGCTTCGGTCCCGGGCGGTTCAGGAGCGGGCGGTGCGGCGGCGCTTCGTCGCCAGGACGATGGCCGCGCCGCCGACCAGGAGGGCCGCGGCACCGCCGGCGATGACGCCGGTGTTGCTGCCGCCGCCGGTCTCGGCGAGGTCCGCGCTGCCGCCGTCCGGGGTGGCGGCGGCCGCGGCGGTGTCCGTGGCCGACGCGGAGGCCTCCGCGGCCGGGGTGGACTCGTCCGCGGCCGGGGTCGTCTCCGTGGACGACGCCGGTGTCGTCCCGCCGGTCGCCGGGGTGGTCTCGGCGGGGGCGGAGGGGGCCGGCTGCCCGGACTCCGCGGCGGTGCAGTCCTTCGTGCCGCCGTTCCAGGCCGCGATCAGCTTGTCCTTGATGACCGCGCCGTTCGGGCCCTCGGGCAGGTTGCCGTGCTCGAAGCCGTCCTGGGCGTCGAGCTTGCCGTCGAACCTGACGGCGCCGCGGTAGAGGTCGACCTGCGCGAAGCAGCCGGCGTCGGGGACGACGATGTCGAGGGTGTCGGTCGCGCCCGGCTTGACGGTCACCGTGTCGAAGCCGACGAAGACCTGCTTGCCGGAGCCGGCGAAGGTGGCGCCGTGGGCGAGGTAGGAGGCGAGCGAGGCGGTGCAGGTCGACGCGTCACCGGCGGCGCGCACGGTGATGTGCACCTTGCCGTCCGCGGTCGGCCTGAGGTTCTGGTCGTCGACCTTGACGGAGGAGAAGAAGTGCGTGCCGTCGAGGGAGAACTCGCAGCGGTCGGTGCCGGTCTCCGTGCCGGCGCCGGTGCCCGGCTTGTACGTACCGCCGGACTTCCAGCCGTCGCCGCCGGGGGTCTCGTGGGCCCAGGCGCCGGAGGCGGCGGCGACGGAGGCGGCACAGAGGGCGAGTGCCGCGGCACCCGTACCCAGCAGGCGGCGCGCGGTCGTGTGGCTCGCTATGGACATGTGTATCCCATTCTTGGTGTGCATGGGGGGTATGGCTCGGTCGCCGAGAGCGTCGGCACCTGAAGCGACACTGGGCTCAATGGTCACATGTGCCACAGCGTCAGCTCATCGTGGATGTCGTCGCGGAAGACTGTCAACCTGCCTCTATGGAGCGGCGGTTCACGCTTCATCACCATTCCGCCACACAGGGAATGGTCCCTTCCGGAGTGCCTGAACGTTCGCCTTCCGGGCAATGTGGACAGGCTTGTGGGTGTTGCCCGGACCTGTCCGACCGCACCGAAAGGGGCACCGCGTGCCCGAGCTGCCCGACCTCTCCTCCAGGAACCCCGACTGGTGGCGCCAGGCCGTCGTCTACCAGGTCTACCCCCGCAGTTTCGCCGACGCCGACGGAGACGGGCTCGGTGATCTCCGCGGTGTCACCGAGCGGCTGAACCACCTCGCCGCCCTCGGGGTCGACGCCCTGTGGCTCAGCCCCTTCTACCCTTCCGAACTCGCTGACGGCGGCTACGACGTGGCCGACCACCGCGACGTCGACCCGCGCCTGGGCACCCTGGACGACTTCGACGCCATGGCCGCCGAGGCGCACCGGATGGGCCTGAAGGTGATCGTCGACATCGTGCCCAACCACACCTCCCACCTGCACCCCTGGTTCCAGGAGGCGTTGCGCGAGGGCCCCGGCAGCGCCGCCCGCGACCGGTACGTCTTCCGGGACGGACGCGGCCAGCACGGCGAACTCCCGCCCACCGACTGGCAGTCCGTCTTCGGCGGCAGCGCCTGGCGCCGGGTCGCGGACGGACAGTGGTACCTGCACCTGTTCGCCGCCGAGCAGCCCGACCTGAACTGGGGCCACGACGAGGTCCGTGTCGACTTCCGCACCACCCTGCGCTTCTGGTCCGACCGCGGGGTCGACGGCTTCCGCGTCGACGTCGCGCACGCGCTCGCCAAGGACCTCGGCGAGCCGTTGCGGGACGTCGGCGGCGTCGGCGCGACCGGCGAGGAGGCCCTCGACCGCGTACCGCCCGGCAGCCACCCCTACTACGACCGGGACGAGGTGCACGAGATCTACCGCGACTGGCGCCGGGTCCTCGACGCCTACACGCCGCCGCGCACGGCGGTCGCGGAGGCCTGGGTGCCGGGTGCCCGCCGCGCGCTGTACGCCCGCCCGGACGAACTCGGCCAGGCGTTCAACTTCGAGTACCTCCAGGCGTGCTGGAACGCGGACGAACTGCGCGCGGTCGTCACCGACTCGCTCGCCACGGCCCGCACGGCCGGCGCCTCCGCGACCTGGGTGCTGTCCAACCACGACGTCGTACGGCACGCCTCCCGGCTGTCGCTGCCGCCGGGCACGGACGACAACGCCTGGCTGCTCTCCGGCGGCCGCGCGCCCGCCGTGGCCGCGGACGCGGGGGTGCGCCGGGGCCGGGCGGCGACCCTGCTGATGCTGGCGCTGCCCGGAGCGGCCTACCTCTACCAGGGGGAGGAACTCGGCCTGCCCGAGGTCGCCGACCTGCCCTTCGAGGTCCTCCAGGACCCCGTCTGGGAGCAGACGGGCCATGTCCGCAAGGGCCGCGACGGGTGCCGGGTGCCGTTGCCGTGGACGACGACGGGTCCGTCGTACGGCTTCGGGGCGGCCGGCGCGTGGCTGCCGCAGCCGTCCTCCTTCGCGTCGTACGCCGTCGCTGCCCAGAACGGGGTGGACGGCTCGACCCTGGAGCTCTACCGCACGGCCCTGCGGCTGCGCCGCAAGCTGCAGGAGGGCGAGGAGCTGACCTGGGCGGAGGGGACCCCGCCCGGGGTGCTGGCGTTCGCGCGCTCCGGGAACTGGCGGTGCGTGACCAATCTGTCGGACGCGCCGGTCCCGCTGCCGCCCGGGGAGGTGCTCCTGAGCAGTATCCCCCTGGACGGCGACGGACAGCTGGGACCGGACACGACCGTCTGGCTCGCCTAGAACTCCCGTCCTGCCCGGTCGCGAGGGCCTCGGGTCACTTCGAGGGCGGCGGCAGGTCGACCGGGGTGGCCGTGGCGGTCGGCGGCGGGGTGAGCACCACCTGCGGCTGGCCGCCGGACGGGGGCGGCGGGGTCAGGTCCGTGTCGGGCAGCTTCGGCGGGGTGGTCTGCTGGAAGAGCACCTGGTCGAAGTCGACCAGGCCGGTCTTCTCCATGACCGTGATGTGGTCCAGGACGGTGTCGTTGGCCTGGTCGGCCAGCGCCCGCACGAGGGTGTTCTCGGTGGTGGAGCGGATCTTCGCGACCGTGTTGAAGATCGAGCCGTGGGTCATGCGCAGGATGTTGGCGAAGTCGACGTCGAACTGCTTGCCGCTGTCCGCGTTCAGCGTGGTGACGAAGCCCTGCTGCTGCGGGCTCGCCAGGTCGGGGAGCGTGATGTTCAGCATCGGGGCGATCTTGCGGCAGGTGGTGTCCAGCGCCGCGTGTCCGTCGATCAGGTGCTGGCTCGCCGTGATGACCGCCTTCGACTGGCCCTTCTGCAGACCCATCTGGCCGACCGGGTACTCCCACAGGCCGGCCGCACGCACCTTGACCACGAAGTCCCGGTCCGCCTCGGTCAACGGCCCCCACTGGGTCTGCGCGATGACCCGTGAGGGGGCCGTCGACACCGTGGTGAGCCCCAGCATCGAGGGGTAGGCCAGCGCGGCGAGTGTCAGGCTCAGGGCACCACCTACGAAGAGGGTTCCCATCGCGTTCCGCGAAAAGCGCACCGTGCCTCCTGCCCGGTCGTGGATGCGTCCATCCGCGGGGCGGGGGACGGGTCTGACGCAGAGCAGTACGGATGCGGCGCCGGTCAAAGCCTCTAGGTTTGGCAAAGAAATTGCAAGGTTGCGGCTCGTCACCCCAGTACCCCAGTACCTCAGTACCTCAGTGCGGACCCGACCTCCGTCTTCACCTCGCCGGACAGGTTGTGCGTACTGCGGGCGGTGGCCGTGCCCGTCTTGCCGGCCGCCACGTCGGAGACGGTGACGACGACCGTGTCGATCAGCTTGCCGCCGGAGTCCTTGAAGACGACCTGGACGGCGAACGACTTGGTGGAGTCCGCGGTGTTCTTCACGGTGATGCCGACCGTGGTGCGTCCGTCGGCGGCGGTCGCCGGGGTGCCCAACTGCACGTCGTCCTTGGCCTCGACGCCGTTCTTGACCTCGCCGAGCCTGCGGCCGGCCTCCGCCGTCGCCGACGAGATGGCCTCCGTGGCCTGCGCGGCGAGCGAGGAGATCGCCGCCGTCGCGCGGGCGCCCGCCGACGCCAGGGCGGAGGCCGCCTTGCTGGCCGGGCTCGTCGGGGTGTTGCCGTTGCCGCCGGAGCAGCCGGTCAGCGCCGCCGCCAGGACCGCCGCCCATGCCGTGCCCCTGGCCCAGCGTCCGCGGTAACCGGCCATGTCGCCTCCATCGGTCGTATGCGTTCGGTCGTATGCGTTCGGTCGTTCCGGCACCAGTGAAGGGCCGTACCGGCGCGGGCGCATGCGGGGCCACCCGTACGGGCCAACCCCTGTGGTGACTTCGTTGATCCGGGTGGACGGTCGAGGGGGGCGGGAAACGACAGAGACGACGAGACGGGGTACGGCAATGACCGAGCAGCCTCAGCCGAAGTGGGACAGCGCGCACCGCACCTCCGCCCAGCAGCCTCAGGCGAACTCCGGCTGGGTGACGGGCGGGGTCACCTTCGCGGGTGTCCTGCTGCTGCTGAACGGAATCCTGGCCGTCTTCGAGGGCATCTCCGCCATTGCGAAGGACGACATCTACGTCCGGGTCGGCGCGTACATCTACAAGATCAACCTCACCGGCTGGGGCTGGATCCTGCTGATCGTGGGCGTCATCGGGGTCGTCGTCGGTGCGTTCATCCTCAAGGGCGCCGCGTGGGCCCGGGTCGGAGGCATCGTGCTGGCCGCCATCAGCATCATCCTCCAGTTCCTCTTCCTGCCCTACCAGCCGGTCTGGTCGATCATCGTGATCGCGATGGACATCTTCGTGATCTGGGCCCTGTCCGTGTACCACGCGGGGAGCCGGGCCGTCTGACGCGGGACCGCCCGGCGCGGACCGCTCCGATGCGGGACCGACGCCGGCGCAGGACATTCGGATGCCCCGATGGGCCCCTTCGGAATGGGCTGTTCGACGGAACCTGGCGCGGGTGCGCGGCCACCTCGTGGGGCACGGGCGCCCGGCGCCCGACGATCGGACAATGCGACGAGACCACTCCCGACGACTCCTGTCCCGCGCCGGCGTGGCCCTGGCCGCGCTCCTGTTCGCGTTCCTCCCGAGCGCCGCGTACGCCGACGGCCGCGTGCCCGTCCACGAGGACAGCCGCCCCGAGGGGGCCGGCGAGAGCCGCCCCCGCAGCGCGTTCGACCGGCTGCTCGACTCCGCGGCCCGGCAGACCGCGGCCTACGAGAAGGCCCGCGCGCGTACCGACCGGCTGCGGGACCGGGTGACCCGCCTGCGCACCGAGACCAAGGAGGCGGAGGCCCGGGCCCGCGCACTCTCACGAGAGGCGGACGCCGCTTCCGGCAAGGCGCCGGACACGGAGACCGGCTCCGGCACGGGCCCGGAGACCGGTTCCCGGATCGACCCGGACACGGAGACCGGCTCCCGTACGGGCCCGGACACGGAGACCGGCTCCCTCACGGACCCGGAGACGGACATCGGCGGTGACATGGGCGGCCTGCCGCTCGGCGACCTGGGCGCCGGCTTCCCGGCCGCGGTCCCCACCGACGTGCCCACCGCATTCCCCACCGGCCGGCCCGGCGCCGTGCCGACCGCGGCCCCCACCGACGTACCCACCACCGCGTCGGCCACCGCGTCGACCGCCCGGCCGGGTGCGGTGGCCGACGCCCGGGCGCTGCGCGCCGCCCTCGGCCGGGCGGTCGACCGGTTGCACGCGGCCGAGCGCCGCCGGGCCGGTATCCGCAGCAGACTGTGGCGGGAACTCGCGGCGGCCCAGCCCGGCCTGGGGCGTCCCGCGGCCGACTGCGCGCCGGGCCGCCGCAGCCGCAGACCGCACCACGCCTCGTCCCGCTGGGTCACGCCGACCAGCGACTACCGGCTGTCGGCCGGGTACGCCGCCCCGGGAGGCCGCTGGCGGCACCGCCACACCGGTCAGGACTTCGCCGTCCCCACGGGCACCCCGGTGCACGCCGTCGGACCCGGCACCGTCGTCCTCGTCTCCTGCGGGGACGGCTTCGGCAACCAGGTCGTGGTCCGGCACCGCGACGGCTACTTCACCCAGTACGCGCACCTGTCCCGTATCGACGTACGCCCCGGGCAGCGGGTCGCCGCGGGTCAGTACCTCGCAGCCTCCGGCGCCACCGGCAACGCCACCGGTCCGCACCTGCACTTCGAGGTACGGGTCACCCCCTACCTGGGGTCGGCGGTGCCCCCGCTGCCCTGGCTGCGACGGCACGGCGTACGCCCGTGAGGCCCGGCCCGCTCACCGCGGTCCGCGGTCGTCCCCCAGCAGTGCGCGGTAGACGGCGGAGGCCTCGGGATTGCCGGGACAGCGCCACACCCCGTGCGGGCAGTAGTCGCTGATGGTCTGGTAGAGCGGCCGCTGCCGGGCGAACCAGTCGAGCATGCCCCGCATGTACGCGGGGTTGTCGCCGTTGCGGTACAGCCCCCACTCGGGGTACGAGACGAGCTTGCCGTGCGCCCGCGCGAACCGCACCTGGTCGCCCAGGCCGTACGGCTCCGTCACCTGCCGGGCGAAGGAGAGCCCCCGGGGCTGGTCGTAGGCGTCCATGCCGACGATGTCCACGACGTCGTCCCCCGGATAGCAGTCGGTCCAGGGGACGGCGTCCCGGCCCCTGCTGGGGGTGAAGTCGAACCGGAAACGCTGGCCGGGCACCGACCGCATCGCCGTGACGATTTTTCTCCAGTACCGCTGCCAGGCCTGCGGGTCGGGGCCGCAGCGGTGGGTGTAGGTGTCGCCGTTCATCTCCCAGCCGAGCACGACGACGGTGTCCGGGACGCCGAGCCGGACCAGCCGTTCGGCCAGCGTGCGGAAGTGCGCGTCGTAGCGGCCGGCCGCGCCGAGGCGCAGTTGGGCGCGGACCGCGGGGTCGGACAGATGTGCCTCGGTGCGCTCCAGCATCGGCACGTTGAGCACGAACAGACGGTCCGGGCGGGCCCTGCGCCAGCGCGCCCACAGCTCCAGATAGCCGGGGGCGCCCTCGATGTTGCTCCACCGGTCGCCCGGCAGATACACGTGCCCGACCCGTGGTGCCGACGTCCGGCCGAGCCAGGCCCCGAGCTGCGCGACCCGGCGGACGCCGTCGGAGCTGTATCCGACGTAGGCGCCGAAGGCGGGCGGCGGTCCGGCGGCCGCCGCGCCCGGGATGCGGGAGGGGCCGGCCTCGGGCGTGGGCCGGGCCAGCACGCTCAGCGTGGCCAGCACCGTGACGGCGATCAGGCCGAGCAGGGACCTGCGGTACATCCCGTCCAAGGCCACGGGGCGCCTCCTGCCGACGGGTCCTCGACGAGTGGGGCGGGACCGAGCGGGGTCATGATGGCCCACTCACGGCTGCCGCCGGGCTGCTTCCGGAGGCAGGGCACTCGAACAGGTGAAATTTCAGGCATCAAATGTTGAATGCCGAGCATCTCGTGATCGGAAAACGAGTCACCGGGCGCCAAATGATCAAGCGGTCGGGTGTCAAATGGGCAGGTGTCAAACGTCAAATGTCAAAAGTCGTACAGAAGTCCGCACATCGGGCTGGAAATCGCGTTCCGTGCTACGGTCGAAGTGAGTTGCGGTCTTGATTCCCAAGTATTTCGAGCCGCACAGCCGGTCCGGTCCGGCGGTGCGTCTCCGAATTCTCCGGTATCTCCGGGCAGGGCAATCATCTCGGCGACGTGGGGAAATCACACAGTGTGATTTCCCCGGCAGGCCCTGAAGGAGAATGTGTATGGCTACCGGAACCGTCAAGTGGTTCAACTCGGAAAAAGGTTTCGGCTTCATCGAACAGGACGGCGGCGGTCCGGACGTCTTCGCCCACTATTCGAACATCGCCAGCCAAGGTTTCCGTGAACTCCAGGAAGGTCAGAAAGTGACCTTCGACGTCACGCAGGGCCAGAAGGGCCCGCAGGCGGAGAACATCCGTCCCGCCTGACGCGGAGCACGAAGCGAACCGATGACACCGGCCCGGAAAGCGGGGACGCTTTCCGGGCCGGTGTCTTTCCGGCGCTGTTTCCGGCGGTCTTTCGGTTACTGGTCGGAGTAGCCCATGTCGCCGATCGTCCAGGCGCTCACGTCCTCCAGCGACACCCGGTACATACCGCCCGTGTCGGGGATGCCGAAGCTGCCCTGGAGGATGCGCGCGACATGG
This sequence comes from Streptomyces sp. NPDC002265, assembly GCF_040296125.1. Taxonomy (NCBI): domain Bacteria; kingdom Bacillati; phylum Actinomycetota; class Actinomycetes; order Kitasatosporales; family Streptomycetaceae; genus Streptomyces; species Streptomyces sp. NPDC002265. The sequence goes on from NZ_JBEOWS010000167.1 coordinate 17,998, forward strand.
AAGTGGAGGTGGGTGGGCCGGACCGCGCCCCGCGGCGGCTCGTCGTCGGCGGCCTTGGCGGACGGCGTGAACGCGGCGGCGAAGTGCGCGAGTTGCGCGGAGTCCCGCAGCACCTCGGCCACCCGTTCCTTCCACAGTGCCTCGGGGGCCAGCCGGCCCGTGATGACGGCGCCGGGGACCACCACCGTGAGCGACATGCGGCTGCTGTGTTCCGACTCCACCATCGCGGCGATGCTGACAAGCAGATCATCAGGGTGTGACATGGCTGAGGAGCCTAGTCCAACGCACCGGGATCGACAGGGACAAAACGACGGGCCGGCCGCTCCGGGAGTCCCGTGGCGGCCGGCCCGTGCGACCGGATGGCTCAGCCCGTCCCGGTCAGCGACCGCTGCCCTGGGCGGAGGAACGACCGCCGCGCTGGGCGCCGGCGCGGCCGCCGGTCTGGGCGGAGGAACGGCTGCCGGCCTGCCCGGACGAGCGACCGCCGGCCTGGGTGGAGGTGCGGCCGCCGGTCTGTCCGGCGGCGCGGCCCCCGGTCTGTCCGGAAGCTCGGCCGCCGCCCTGGCCCGAGGCGGAGGTGGAGGTGGAGGCGCTGCGGCGGGCCGCCTGGCCCGGTCGGCCGCTCCGGCGGCCGCGGCTGCTGCGGCTCCCGGTTCCGTTCCCGCTTCCGCCCCGGCGCGAGGAGGAGCCGCCCTGGGGGTCTTCGACGACCGGGGGCGCGATGACGACGGGCACGCCCGAGGGGGCCTGGGCGCCGGTGATCCGGCTCAGTTCGGCCTCCCCCGAGCGGACCTTGGTGGTCTGCGGGGTGATCCCGGCGTCCGCCATCAGCCGCGTCATGGCACGGCGCTGGCTGGGCAGGACCAGGGTGACGACGGTGCCCGACTCACCCGCGCGGGCGGTGCGGCCGCCGCGGTGGAGGTAGTCCTTGTGGTCGCTGGGCGGGTCGACGTTGACGACGAGGTCGAGGTTGTCGACGTGGATGCCGCGGGCCGCGACGTTGGTGGCCACGAGCACCGTCACCTGGCCGTCCTTGAACTGCGCCAGGGTGCGGGTGCGCTGGGGCTGGGACTTGCCGCCGTGCAGGGCCGCCGCGCGGACACCGACCGCCAGCAGCTTCTTGGCCAGCCGGTCCGCCGCGTGCTTGGTGTCCAGGAACATGATCACTCGTCCGTCGCGGGCGGCGATCTCCGTGGTGGTGGCGTGCTTGTCGGTCTCCTCCACGTGCAGCAGGTGGTGCTCCATCGTGGTGACGGCGCCCGCGGACGGGTCGACCGAGTGGACCACCGGGTCGTCCAGGTAACGGCGCACCAGCAGATCGACGTTGCGGTCCAGGGTGGCCGAGAACAGCATCCGCTGGCCGTCGGGACGGACCTGGTCGAGCAGCGCGGTCACCTGCGGCATGAAGCCCATGTCGGCCATCTGGTCGGCCTCGTCCAGGACGGTGATCGCGACCTGGCTCAGGTCGCAGTCACCCCGGTCGATGAGGTCCTTCAGGCGTCCGGGCGTCGCGACGACGACCTCGGCCCCGCCGCGCAGCGCGGAGGCCTGCCGGCCGATCGACATGCCGCCGACCACCGTGGCCAGGCGCAGCCGCAGCGCGCGGGCGTACGGGGTGAGCGCGTCGGTGACCTGCTGGGCCAGTTCCCGGGTGGGCACCAGGACCAGGGACAGCGGCTGACGGGCCTCGGCCCGCTGCCCGTCCATCCGGGCCAGTACGGCGAGACCGAAGGCGAGCGTCTTGCCCGAGCCCGTGCGGCCCCGGCCGAGAACGTCCCGGCCGGCCAGCGAGTTGGGCAGCGTCGCCGACTGGATCGGGAACGGCACCGTGACGCCCTCGGCGCCGAGCGCGGTCAGCAGCCGTGCGGGCATGTCGAGCTCGGCGAACTCCTCGACCGGCGGCAGTCCCTCGGTGCGGGTGACCGGCAGCGCGAACTCCGCGGGACGCGCCGGGGAGGCGCCGGTACGGCCCTTGGGCCCACCGCGGCCGGTGTTCTTGGCCGACCGGGACGAACCGCTGCGGGTGCGGGTGGAGCCGGTGCTGGTGCTGTACTTCTTGCGAGCTGTGCGGTCCATTCAGAACCCTTCCTCGATGCGGCACGTATCGAGGAATTCCGGTCGTCGGCAACGGGCCGTACGAGGATTCGCAAGAATTGAGCCGTAGAAAATGCAAATGAGCTGGGACCCGCACCCAAGAGTGCGGGCCCCAGCCATGTGGTACGCGTACGTCAGGCGGGAACGATGTTCTCGGCCTGCGGGCCCTTCTGGCCCTGCGTGACGTCGAAGGTGACCTTCTGGCCTTCCTGAAGCTCACGGAAGCCGGAGGTGGCGATGTTCGAGTAGTGGGCGAAGACGTCGGCGCCGCC
>NZ_JBEOWS010000168.1:0-20289 GCF_040296125.1 Streptomyces sp. NPDC002265
CCGGGAAGGCCAGAATCCTCGCCCTTCAGGGCGAGGAGCATGTCAACGAGCCGGCTGAACCAGCCTCGTCGCACAGTCCCGGCCAGATGGGCGATCACCTGCCGGGGCGCGGCCCGGCCGCGCGGCTCACCCGTGGCGTCAGACTTCCTGTGCGGCTTCGGGGACCGCGATGGTTCCCTGTGCCACCGCGCACAGGGCCTCCCTCCCCGCGCTGTCCACGACCGACAGGTCGCAGCGGCACACGACACGGGAACGGCCCGCCCGTACGACCCGCGCGTGGGCGCGCAGGAGCACGCCGTCGGCGGGGCGCAGGTAGTCGATGGTGAACCCGGCGGTCAGCAGCCGCGTGCCGACCACCGTGCCTGCGGCGAAGGTCAGCGTGTTGTCCGCCGCGTAGGCGAGCACACCGCCGTGCAGAAAGCCGTTCTGCTGGCGCAGGTCGTCGCGGATGTCCACCTCCAGCGTCGCCTCGCCTTCGCCGAAGGCCACCAGGCGGGCGCCGAGCAGGTTGCTGAAGGGCTGGGCCGCCAGGACCTTTCGTGCGAGGGCCAAATCCGGCGCGTACGTCACATCACTCCTCGTTCTCGGTGGTCGTCCGGTGGCTCGTGGTCTGCTCCACGAGGACGTCGGCCCAGTGGTCGAGAGGGCTGAGGGCGCGGTAGGCGTCCTCTCGAGCCGTGGGCGGCACGGCTTTCGCAGTATGTTGCCGCACAGGGAGGCGCGCGGTGATCCGGCAGCTCACGACACCTCACCGGGCGCCGGCGGGTGCTCGGGCGGGCGGCGTCCCCAGGCCGAGATCAGGGGTGCGAGTGTCAGGTCCAGTCGGCCCGCGTGGATGGCGGCCAGGTGGGCGTCGATCTCGGCGTCGTCCGCCAGGCCGGCCGCGAGCAGCTCGCCGCGCACGTGCCGGATGGTCGCCGCCTCCAGCCGGTCGCAGGCCGGCCCGCCGACCGGGAAGAAGCCCGCCGCGGCGACATCCAGCAAGCCTGCCTCACGCAATGCCCGCGGCAGTGTGCGGCCGAAGCGCAGGTCCGCGCCACGGCGCGTCAGCAGTTCCCGGACCGCGTCGCGCAGCCGGTTGGCCCGCTGCTGTGCGGGGCCGCTTGCGTCCACGCATGCCAGGGGCTGCAGAGCGGTATCGGCGTCCTCGACCAGCAGCCAGCCGCCGGGCCGCAGCGCTGCCGCCATCGTGGCCAACGCGCGAGCCCGGTCCGGCAGATGGACCAGCACGAGCCGGGCGTGCACCAGATCGAACGTCCCCGGCTCCGGCGGCGGATCAGCGACGACGTCGTGCCGGCGTACCTCGTACCCGTCGCCTGTCTTCAGCCACGACGGGTCGATGTCCGTTGCCAGCACGTGCCCGCTCGGGCCGACGGCCGCCGCGAGCGCCTGCGGGACACCGGGGCCACCGGCCCCCACCTCCCAGCAGCGCGAGCCGGCCCCGACCCCCAGCCGATCGAAGTGCCCGAGCGTCACACCGTCGAACAGCTCGGCCAGCCAGACGAATCGCTCGCCCGCCTCGGCGCGCGCGTTGTCCAGCAGGTACCCCCGGGCGCCAGCGGACTCTCCACCGAACGCGGCAGTCCCGCCTGTCGGATCCGGTCGGTCACCGACGTGCGACGGGCGGGGCGAGGGTGTCATGACTCCATGGTCGACCTTCCCGGGCCGCCGGCGCTACGACGACGGGAGCGGGATGCCTCACACGGTTCAGGACCAGGCCCCGGCCCGCGTTCGGCATCCGCCCCTCGGCCTCGACGGACACCCGGTAGTACGCCCTACCTCGGTGCCTGGAAACCGCCGATCTCCCGCTCGAGCAGTTCGGCCAGCCGCAGCGGGGTGCGGTCCTCGAACATCGGACCGATGAGCTGGACTCCCACCGGCAGACCCTCGGGGGACCTGCCCGCCGGTATCGCGGTGGCGGGCAAGCCGGGCATGGTGGCCAGACCCGCCCAGACGAGCTGGTCGAAGTACGGGTACCCGACGCCGTCGATGTCGATCCGGCGTTCCATCACCTGAGGGTCGTGGTCGTGCGGGAACGCGGGAGTGGGCGTGATCGGACACACCACGGCATCGAACTCGGCGAAGAGCTGCCGCCAGCCGTGGCGGTGGAGTTCGCGAGCGCTGTTCGCCTCCATCCAGTCGCGGTGGCTGAACACCATGGCACGCAGCCGCGTCGCGTCGAGGCTCCGGTCGTCCGGACTCAGCCCGGCGGCCCAGGCCCGCAGCTGCTCGTACCCTTCGACGGGAAAACGCGCCACCGAGCTCGAAAACAGCAACTGCGTGTAGAGCGTGGCGGCTTCGGTCAGATCGGGCAGCAGCGGAGTGTGCCGTGCGACGTGGGCGCCGCCGTCGGCAAGGGCGTCGGCCACCCGGTTCACGCCCGCCCGCACAGCGGACCCGGTCGGAATGAGCGGATGCTCGTCGACGACCAGAACCCGGAAGTCGCCGAGCCGCTCGTGGCGCGCGGGGGGCAGCGTCAAGTCGTACGCCTTGCCGAGCGTCAGCGGGTCCGGTCCGGCCATGACGTCGAGCAGAAGCGCGAGGTCGCGGGCAGTGCGCGCCATGGGACCTACGACGGCGAGGTCGAGCTCGACCGGCAACGGCGGTGCCGGCGGCACGACCATGCCGCGGGTTGCCGCCAGTCCGAGTGTCGGCTTGTGCGCGTAGACGCCGCAGAAATGCGCGGGAGTACGCAGCGAACCAGCGAGGTCGGAGCCGATGGACAGCGCGCAGAATCCGGACGCCAGGGCCGCCGCTGATCCGCCGGAGGATCCGCCGGACGTACGAGTGTGATCCCACGGATTGTTGGTGGTGCCGTACATGTCGTTGAAGGTCTGGATGTCCTGCAGCCCCAAGGGCACATTGGTCTTGCCCAGCACCACCGCGCCCGCGGCCTTGAGCCGCGACACCTGCACCGCGTCCTCGGCCGGCACGTAGTCCCGGTGTTGCGGCATGCCCCAGGTCGTGGGCAGTCCCGCCATGTCGTAGGACTCCTTGACCGTCACCGGAATGCCGAGCAGCGGCCGGATCTCGCCGCGGGCGCGCGCCCGGTCGGCACCGCGTGCGGCGGCCCGCGCACGGTCGAAGTCCGGGACACACATCGCGTTGATCGCCTTGTCGTCGCGCTCGATACGGGCAATCGCCTCATCGGTCAGTTCCACCGAGGTCACTTCACCGGCACCTAATGCGGCCGCCAGCTCTTCGGCCGTCCGAAAGCTCCATTCCATGAATCCGACGCTAGCGGCCTCTGAAAAAGGCCACGAAATGCCGCTTCGCGCAAGGGCGGACGCCTTGCCAGCGGGCCCATGCAGCTGCTCGCGGTCGTGATCGCGGGTTCACCGTCGACGCCTCGAGGCTGTCCAAGACCCGTCCTGCGGCGCCGATACCACCTGGGTATCGTTGCAGCGTGGAGCTGCGGACCTTGCGCTACTTCGTGGCGGTCGCCGAGGAACTCCACTTCGGCCGGGCCGCCACCCGACTGCACATCAGCCAGCCGCCGCTGAGCCGGGCGATCAAGCAGTTGGAAGCCGATGTCGGGGCCCTGCTGTTCACCCGCTCGCCCACAGGAGTCACGCTCACTGCGGTGGGCTCGGTGCTGCTCGACGAGGCGCGGGCCCTGCTCGACCACGCCGACCGTGTCCGGGCACGCGTGAGCGCGGCGGCCGGCGTCGCGACCCTCACCGTCGGCATCCTGGGCGACGGCACCGACCCGGGCGTGACCAGGCTGGCCGCCGCCTACCGCCGGACCCGCCCCGGCATCGACATCCGCGTCCGCGACACCGATCTGACCGACCCGACCTGCGGGCTGCGCGCCGGACTGGTCGATGTCGCCCTCACCCGGGCGCCGTTCGACGAGACCGCGCTGACGGTGCGTGAACTGCGTACCGATCCGGTCGGCGTGGTCCTGCGCGCCGACGATCCGCTGGCCCGCCGCGACGGGCTGCGGCTGGCCGAACTCGACGACCGCCGCTGGTTCCGGTTCCCGCCGGACACCGACCCCCTCTGGCAGTCGTACTGGCACGGCGGCAGGCCGCGCGAGGGACCGGTGGTGCGTGCCGTCCAGGAATGCCTGCAGGCCGTGCTGTGGAACGGCACGGTCGGCCTGGCCCCGCTCGGCCACGACCTGCCCGCGGAACTGACCGCGGTGCCGCTGACCGACATGGAGCCGAGCCGGGTGGTGGCCGTGTGGAACGAGGGGGACACCAACCCGTTGATCCGGTCCTTCGTCGAGATCGCGACAACCGCGTACCGCCACCGCGAGGGAAGCCGCTGATCAACGGCCCTGTCCGGGGGAGGGAAACAGGGGCTGCCGACGGCTTCGCCGCAGCGCCCGGCGCGTGCGATCACTGCACACGCCGGGTGCCGCCGCTTCCACGAGAAGGCCGCGAGCCGCTCGGGCCGGGAGGTCAGTCGAAGACGGAGAGGTCGATGGATTGCGCGAGGGCGGCGTAGCCCGCGTCGTTGCCGTGGAGGTGGTCGCCGATGTGCAGGTCGCTGCGGATGTGGGTGGGGTCGGCGGGGTCGCGCCAGACGGCGTCGAAGTCGAGTACGCCGTCGAAGGCGCCGCTGGTGCGGATCCACGCGTTGACTTGCTCGCGGGCCTTGTCACCCTCGGCCGAGTACATCTCCGAGCCACCGTAGGGGGCGATGGTCGCGGCGTGGACCTTCACGCCGTGCGCGTGGGCGCGTGCGGCCAGTTGGAGGTGGGCGGCGATGATGTCGTCCACGCCGGCGGGTGGGCCGGGGAACATGCAGAGGAACGCGGCGTTCTCCTCGGTGGGCGGGGCGAAGGAGAAGAACAGGTCGTTGCCCACGGCGATCACCACGTGGCCGAGGCCGGGCGTGGCGAGGATGTCGCGGTCGAAGCGGGCGAGGGCGGCGGTGCCGATGCCGTCGCTGAGCAGGCGGTTGCCGTTGATGCCCTGGCTGACCACACACAGTTCCGGCCCGGGGCGGTCCGCCAGGCGTTCGGCGAGCCGGTCCGTCCAGCGTCGGTCGGTGCCGGGGGTGGATCCCATGCCGTCCACACGGGAATCGCCGATGACGGCGATGGCCCGGGCCGGTGTCTCGGGCTGTACCTCCACGGCTGTGATCAGGGCCTGGGCCGGTAAAGGAGCGGCGTGTGCGGGCAGCGGTACGGGGGCGGTCGCGTCGCCCGGGATGAGCCAGCCGAGCGTGTGGAAGGTTCCGTGGCAGGTCGCGGTGTCGACGCGGCCGGGCAGGTAGAGGCTGATGGTCAGCCGGGCCAGCGCGGTGGCCCGCAGATCGACGGGGTCGCTGAGGACCGGTGCGCCCGCCGGCACGGTGACGGCCGGCCGGCCGCCGAAGGTCACCGCGTGATCGCTTCCGGGCTGGATCGCGTCGTCCGTGTCCGTGAGGGCGACATGGGCGGCGCCGATGGCCAGCGGTGCGGTTCCGTACTCGTTGCTGATGCGGAGGCGGATGCGGTGCCCGCCGCCTGTGATGCGGACGATCTGCCGCAGCGTCGCGTTCTCGAAGGGCTCGATGCGGCTGACGGAGTCGTCCGGTGCCTGCGGGGAGGCGCCCCAGGTGTGAACCCACGCCCCTGTGTGCGGGGTTGGACGTTCAAGGCTGGAGGGGGTCCTGATGACGCTGTCCACGGTCGTTGCCCTTCGGTAGTCGGGTATGGCGGCCCTGCTTGTCGGTGTCGGTGTCGGTGTCGGTGTCGGTGTCGGTGCTCGACGAGTGCGGTGTCGGGGCCTTGCCTGATGCGGGTGCGCGGGTGCCGGCCTCGGTCGTGGCCTTGCGCATGCGGACCGATGCTCCGGCGCAGGGGAGGCCGATGGGCGGCGGGTGAACGGCGTCGGGCCGGGAACGGGTCGGCAAGCCGCCGTTCGTTCTAGCTCCGCGGCGCGCCGAGCCACCGGGCAGCGGCCTGCTCGAACGCCTCGCGGTCCGGGCCGGACTCGCCGGCCCAGGCCACGATGCCGTCAGGCCGGATCAGTGCGGCAGCCAGCCCGAGGTCATTGCGTGCCGGGCCGGCCGCGTAGTGGATCCGGCCCGCCCACCCCTTGGCCGCGACCTGCAGCGCCCGGTCGGTGCTGAAGTCGAGCACCACTGCCCGCCCTTGGCGCAGCAGTTCGCCGAGCCGGGTGCCGTCCTCGAAGCGGAAGTCCGGGGAGCTGCGGCCGACGAGGGCCTGTTCGCCGCCCAGGTCGTAGCGGTGGAACAGCCCCGACGTCTGTCGGTACACATGGGTCGTTCCGTCGGTGGTGCGCATCAGGTCCTGCACGAGGCGGCGCAGCGCGGGGGCGTTGGGGCCCGGCTTCATGGTGGCGACCTGGGCGCGGGACCAGTCGAGCACGGCGGCGCCGACGGGGTGCCGCTCGCTGGTGTAGGTGTCGAGCAGATCCTCGGGCGCCCAGCCGCGCACGGTGGCGGCGAGTTTCCAGCCCAGGTTGACGGCGTCGCCGATACCGAGGTTGAGGCCCTGGCCGCCCAGGGGCGAGTGGATGTGCGCCGCGTCGCCGGCCAGCAGCACCCGGCCCCGGCGGTACGTCGTCGTCTGCATCGCGCGGTCGGTGAAACTGGAGGCGAGGTGGACCTCGCTCAGCGTCACGTCGGTGCCGCTGATGCGGCGCAGGACCGTCTGGAGGTGTTCGCGGGTCGGCGGCCGGGAGCGGTCGAAGGCGGCGCCGTCGAAGTCCATCATGCCCAGGTGCCCTTCGAAGGGCGTACGCAGATACATGCCGTTCGGCGTCAGATGGAACCCGAGGGGCAGCTGTCCGGGGTCGGCGAAGGCGACCTTGGCGGCGTAGCCGGTGAACAGCGGCTCGGTGCCCACGAACTCGAAACCGGCGAGCTGGCGTACGGCGCTGCGCCCGCCGTCGCAGCCCACCAGCCAGCGCCCCTGGTACTCCTGGCCGCCTGCCGTGACGAGGACTGATCCTGCATCCTGCGCCACGGCCGTGACGGGAGCATTGCGGATGATCTCGGCTCCGGACGCGGTGGCCCGCTCGCGCAGGACCGATCCGGCCGCTTCCAGGCTCGTCATGAACCCCTCCATCGCCGGGCTGGGCAGCCGGGGCGGCAGGGCGCCGGTGTCGATGTCGGCCGCGGCGAGCGTCATGCCCGCGAAATGACTCACCTCACGAGGGCCGGGCGCCTCGACCGCTTCCGGATCCGCGCCCAGCTTCTGCGGGTCGACCCCCGAAGCCTGCGCCATCGCCTCCAGCAGGCCACGACGGTAGAACGTCTCGGCCGAACCGGCATTCAGCCCCCGCAACCCGAGCGGTAACGCCTTCAGCGGCGAGGCGGGTTCCGGGTCCCGCTCGAGGACCACGACCGAGCAGCCGGACAGGGCCAGCTCGCCGGCCAGGAACAGACCGACCGGGCCGCCGCCCGCGATCACGACGTCATGCATGAGAGGTGCTCCTTCGGGAAGCGAACGACAAGGTCACCCGGCCGGATCGGCCAGGTCAGCGCAGCCGGCAGAGGCCGTCGAGGATGACGGCGATGCCGGTGAGGAACTGCTCGCGGTCGTCGTGCTCTCGCATCTGGCCGACGACGGCGTGCATGAACGGGTAGGCCTCCGGGTCGAGCCCCTGCCACGCCGCCGACGCCGCGTCGACGAACGCGTCGCGATCCCCGGCGGGGTCGATCCCCGAAGTGTCCCCCTCGATGCGGGCGTTCTGGCTGACGGCACCGAGGATGTAGTGCACGAGGGTCGAGGTCGCGTCGAACCAGGAGGCCCGCGGCACGCCCAGGGCGCCCATCTGGCCGCCGATCCGCTCGAAGATCCCCACGGTCACCGGGCCGACCGGGTTCCGGACGATCTGCAGGGTCAGCCGCATGGCGAGCCACGGGTGGGCGGCGATCGCGTCGAACAGCGCCAGTGCCACGGCACGGATCTCGTCCCCGGGCGTGGTCGCGGCCCCGGCGGGCCGGGTCGCCAGCGCCGCGCCGATCACGGTTTCCGTCGCCGTGTCGAGCAGGTCGTCACGGGTGCCGACGTGGTAGTAGATCGCCCCGGAACCGGTGGACAGCCGTTCGGTCAGCGCCCGGATGGTCAGCGCGCTCTCGCCGCCCGCGTCGAGCAGCCCGAGCGCAGTGTCGATGATCTGCTCCCGGGAGAGCACCTGGTTGCGCCGCTGTGGCCGGCCCGCTCGCGTCGTCATATCTCGATGGTGGCACTTTTGGTACGGCGATCCAAGTTGGTGCGCCGTACCAAAATGGGCGTGGACAAGACCGGTTCTCCGGTCATCCGTCGAGACTTTCACCGGCTTGGATCGCCGCCCCGCTCAGAAGGGTCGCCACCGCACAGACCAAGTCGAGGGGCTCCACAAGTTCCTTGGTGGCGACGGCGACCAGGGGCGCGGGTGCGTTGCCGTCCAGCAACGCGCTCACGTATGCGATCGCTTCAGCATGCGAGGACATGGGCAGCCACTGCCGCAGTGTCCGCGCGGCGTGCATGCGTCCACGCGCCGCGGCAACGCTGCACAGCTCGAGGAGCCTGAGGGGCCTTCTTGCTCAACGCTCGTAACGCGATCCAGCCGGCCGCTGGAGCAGGCAGGGACGCGCGGCGACGACGCGTAGGTCTGGCAGACTCGATCGCATGTCCGAGCAGCTTTCCGGCGCGACGCCGAATGGTCCGGTGAGTGGGTTCGCGACGCTCTATCCCGAGGTGGCGCAGGCGGGTTCATTGCAAAGAGCCTTGCAAGCAGCGGTCGATCGCGCGGGCTACGGGTTCGTGGTCGAGTTGACGTCGTCACCGGGTTGGCGTTGCGTGGCAGCCCGGGCGGCAGCCGGTGGCCGCTCGGTGAATGTCCTGATGGCCGAGCAGGAGCGCTGTTTCAGCGTGGACTGCTGGACCGATGGGGTTCACATGGCCACAGGCTCCACCGAAGACCTGGCGGAGGTGGCCGGCGCGATGGACTCCTGGCTGCGGGCACCGCGGGTACGCGAGCTCGTGGAACAGTGGCCCTGTCTGCGTACCTGGGAGCTGGCCGAGGCCCACGAACGGGGCGAGGCCGTGTCCGTGCGCTGGCGCCAACTGCGCGCAGCCGCCGTACGCCGGCAGGACAGCGCTCTGCGCGAACTGGTGGAGGCCGCCTTCGAACAGCCGCGCCTTCGGGCTTTCTCACCGGGGCGGAGCATGTACTGGCTCACCTTCAGCCGTCGGGCCGCGCCGCCGATCTGTCGTGACCTGCCGGGGGTCATGTCGATCGGACAGGGCCGCTACCGGGTGCGATTCGCCGACGGCCGACTCCAGGAGGTGGACGGCGCTGCGCAGGCCGTCGCGGTGATCCTGGACGGCCTTCCGGGCGACGCTGTCCCTCCCCGCGACTTGGTCGTTCCTCCAGCCGTCGGATGAGGTCCGCAGTCCGTCACAGGGCATGGGGCAGGCCCGACTTGGCCGACCGCTGACCGCCAGTGAGGTGATCACGATGGTGCCAGTCATGCCTCAGAGGGGGCATATCTGCATATGCGTCAGGTGTGCTCTTGAGTGTGCTGTTGTGCTCCGCCGCCGTCCCGGCCGAGTGGAAGTGTTTCCCGGCGCTGACAGGTTTCTCACATGTGTCGGCGAGAGTCGGCTTCATGATCAATCGCAGAGCCGCTGTCGGGCTCCTCAGCACCTCCGTCCTGGTCAGCGCCTGCGGCAGCACTACCGTGGCGGCCGGGCGGGGGGACGCCCCCGTCGTACCGGCACGCACGCCCGCGCCACGCACACCGGCCCGTGCCGCCTGGCGGCCGATCCCGGGCCTGGGGCCGGAGACCACGGCGGCCATACCCGGCCAGGCACGGCAGGCCGTCGTGGTGACCGGACGCGGCCGGGACTCCCCGGTGTCCACCGCCGTCCTGTACGAACGCACCGAGGCAGGCTGGCAGTCCGGCCAGATCTGGCCGGCGCACAACGCGCTGCACGGCTGGAGCGGCCACCACACGGCCGGTGACCTGCGTTCACCCCTCGGCGTCTACACTCTGAGCGACGCCGGCGGACTGCTCGCCGATCCCGGCAGCCGACTGTCGTACGACCGGTCCTCCGGGTTCGTCTCGCCTGGCACCGGATTCGAGGGGGAGCCGCTGGCCGGCTCGTTCGACTACGTCGTCGCCATCGACTACAACCGACGACCGGGCACGTCACCCCTCGACTGGACCCGCCCGCTCGGCCTGGGCCGCGGCGGCGGTATCTGGATCCACGTCGACCACGGCGGCCCCACCCACGGCTGCGTCAGCATCGGGAAGGCACACATGAAGGCACTACTGCGCGCACTGGACCCGGACCGGCACCCCGTCGTCGTCCTCGGGTACGCCGACTGGCTCGCCCGCTGAGCCGCCCCATGAGCGCACATGTCCTGGTGGCCGAGGACGACGAGATGCAGGCCGAGCTCATCCGCCGGTCCCTGCTGGCGCAGGGCCACACCGCCACCGTGGTGCACGACGGCGCGGCCGCGCTGGACGCGGCCCGCCGGCTCCGGCCCGACCTCGTGATCCTCGACCTGATGCTCCCGGCCGTGGACGGCTTCGAGGTGTGCCGACTGCTGCGCGCCAGCCACCAGGACATCCCCGTACTGATGCTCACCGCCCGCTCCGACGAGGACGACCTGCTGCTCGGCCTCGAACTGGGCGCCGACGACTACATGACGAAGCCGTACAGCCCGCGCGAGCTGATGGCCCGCGTCCGCACCGTCCTGCGGCGCAGCGCACGCGGCGCCGGCCCGGGCCGGGAGGAGCCCGTCGTGAGGGCCGGGGCGGTCACCGTCGATCCCGTACGGTACGAAGTGCGCTGCGACGGGGTGCCGGTGGAGTGCACGCCGGCGGAGTTCCAGATCCTGCTCGCCATGGCCGGGGAGCCGGACCGCGTCTTCTCCCGGCGGCAACTGCTGCAGTGCACCCGCGGCTTCGACCGGGCCTCCACCGAACGCGCCGTCGACGTCCACATCATGAACCTGCGCCGGAAGATCGAGGCCGACCCACGCCGCCCGGTGCGGCTGGTGACCGTGTTCGGCATCGGCTACAAGCTCAGCGGCGGCCGCGGATGAGGCGCCGGATACCGCTGCGCAAACGGCTGCTCGTACGGCTGCTGATCGCGTCCGCCCTCATCGCGCTGTGCTCGGTGGCCGCGACGGCCTGGCTCGCGGTCGCGACCACCACCAGCGCCCTGGAGGAGGAGCAGGGACAGGACCTGGCCACCGACAGCGGCATCCTCACCCAGCTCAGCGGCTACGCCGCCACCCACCCCGACTGGTCGAAGGGGGGACGCACCGTCCGCGCCCTCGCGGCCCGGTCCGGGCGGCGCATCGCCCTGACCACCGCCGACCGCACCGTCATCGCCGACTCCGCCCGACCCGGCACTCCGCTGCCGCCCCGGCCCGCCGCCACCGTCGACCCCCTGCACACCGACACCTACAGCGAACAGGGGGCGCAGCTGAGCGGCATCGACCCCCGTGCGGTCGGCCCGTACCGGCTGACCGCCGCCGAGCGGCTCCAGGTCGACGCCCTGGCCAGGAAGCGGCAGCACTGCTACGGCGCGTACGACATCACCGTCACCGTGACACGGACGCCGAGCGGACGTGCGGCCCTCGTCGGCACGGACGGGCAGGACCCCCTCTCCTACGTCCCGCCGGAGTGTGCCGACGGACGGCTGAACACCCCCACCGCCACCGAGGACAAGGCGCTGGACGCGCTGACCGCCCGGACCCGGGCCTGCCTTGACCGCCAGGGCCTGACTCTCGGCTCACCGCTGTACGTCACCTTCGACGTCACCGGGAAGGACCCGCTGGACTTCCGGCCCGTGATCAAGGGCAAGGCGCGTGACGGTTCCCCGACCGAGAAAGCGGTACAGAACTGCGCCCACAGCGCCCGCCGCGCCCAACTGGACCCATACGTCGCACCTTCCGCCCAGCTGTTCCTCGGCATCGGAGACCGAACCACCCCCCGCTTCGACGTGTCCCCGGCCAACAAGGCCAAGGTCGCCGGCGCCGCGGGTCTCGTCCTCGTGGTCACCGTCGCCGTCACCGCCGTGGTCGCCGGCCGGCTGGTGCGTCCCCTGCGCGCACTGACCGAAGCCGCCCAGCAGCCGCCGGACCTGCATGTGCGGGTCGCGGTCACCACCCGGGACGAGACCGGCATCCTGGCGGAGGCGTTCAACGACCTGACCGAGCGCCGGGCGCGCCTGGAGGCCCAGCGCAGGGCGATGGTCAGCGACATCGCCCACGAGCTGCGCAGCCCGCTGACCAACATCCGCGGCTGGCTGGAGGTCACCCGGGACGGTGTCGTCGACCCGGACGCCGCGCTGCTCGACTCGCTGCACGACGAGGCGCTCGTGCTCCAGCGTGTCATCGACGACCTCCAGGACCTGGCGGCCGCGGACGCCGGCACCCTGCGCCTGCACCGCGAGCCGGTACGCGCCGACGAACTGCTCGACCAGGTCGCCGCGGTCCACCGGGTGGCCGCCGACACGGCCGACGTCACCCTGCGCACCGATGCCGGCGCCGTCCTCTGGCTGGACGCCGACCCGGTCCGGATGCGGCAGATGCTCGGCAACCTGGTCTCCAACGCGCTGCGTCACACACCCCCCGGCGGTACGGTCGCGCTGGCCGCCCGCCGTGGCGACGACGGCGTCGTGCTCACCGTCGCGGACACCGGCACGGGCATCGCGCCCGAGGACCTGCCGCATGTCTTCGAGCGGTTCTGGCGTGCGGAGAAGTCCCGCAGCCGACGCACCGGCGGCAGCGGTCTGGGCCTGTCCATCGTGCGCCACCTGGCGGTCGCCCACGGCGGTACGGCAGAGGCGGCGAGCGAGCCGGGACGCGGCGCCGTGTTCACGCTCCGGCTGCCGGGCGCCCCGCCGCCGTCCTGCGACGACTGAACCGTCTGCCGGGGGACCGGTACGACCGGACGGGCGGCCGGTCAGGGTGCCGTATTGCGGAACGGCCATGTCCGGGGCACGGATGGGCCACGCACCGTCACGGTCGGGCCGTCAGCAGGGATCATGCCGTCATGCTGGCCTGTGGATGCATGAATCTGATGGACGTCATGGCGGCCCTGACGGGGTACGGCCTGCTGGGCCTCGCCGGACTCGCGGTCGGCCTGGTCTGCCTGTTCGGGCTGCTGCTCGGTGCGATCGTCACCATCGGGCATCTGACCCGCCGACGGCAGGGTGACGGTGAGCCCGAACCGGAGACACCGGGTCGGTGGAGGGACGGGTCACCCCTGGGCTCCTTCCGCTGGGAGGACTCAACGGAGTAGCGGGATTCGGTGTCTGCCTCATCGGGCAGCCGTGGCTGCACTCCCGTGGACAGGCGCATGCCTGTACCCGGCGCACGCACTGAGGCAGTGTCAGGGTGAGAGAGGTCTGCCGCCAGCCGTCCCAGGGAGTGAGAATGCCCGATCACATACACGACCACGACCATGACCATGACCACGACCACCGGCAAGCCGACCATGGGCAGTCCCGGACCGACGACTCGCAGCTGTTCAAGGCGGCGGCCGCGGGCCGCCCGGATGTCCTGGGCCCGTCCGGCATGGGCACCTTGCAGCGTGCCGTCGGCAACAGCGCGGTGGGCGCCATGCTGCAGCGGGAGCAGGACGAGGAGAACCCCTCGGCGCAGCGTTCGCCCGTGCACGACGTGGTCGGATCCGGCTCCGGGCAGGCCCTCGGTGCCGATGTCCGCACCGACATGGAGGCAAGGCTCGGGGCGGACTTCTCCGACGTACGGGTGCACACGGGCGACGCGGCGCACGAGTCCGCGAAGTCGGTCGGAGCACATGCCTACACCGTAGGCAGCAACGTCGTCTTCCAGCGGGACGCCTACGACCCGGCGTCCCACGCCGGGCGTACCACGCTCGCCCATGAACTGACCCATGTGATCCAGCAGCGCAGCGGCCCGGTCGACGGGACCACCGCACCCGGTGGGATCCGGGTCAGCGACCCCTCGGACCGGTACGAGCGGGAGGCCAGCGCGAACGCCGAACGCGTGATGTCCGCCCCGGCCCCGGCTCCGGCCGCGCAGGCCACGGAGGCGCCGGCGGCCGTTGCCGGGCCGTCCGCGGCGGTCCAGCGGGAGGCCGAGCAGCAGGACGAGGAACCCGCCGATGTGCAGGGGCTGTTCGTGCAACGGGCCGAGGAGGAGCAGCAGGAGGACGAGTCGGGTGACGCGTGAACGGTACGGCCCCGGGCTCGTCCGAGCCCGGGGCCGTACCGTTCGCCGTCCCGGGCGGCTCGGCCCCGCCTGCCCGGACTTCGTCCCGGCCGATGGGGCCCGCCGTCCTCCGGCCGGCTCAGGCCGTGGTGGGGGAGGGGCTGGGCGCCGGCCGCAGAGTCCCGCCGACCAGCACCGACTCGGCGCACTGGGCCGGAGTCGGACTGCCCACCGGCTTGCCCACCTCGGTGCAGGTCACCGTCATGGTGATCTTCCCTCCGTCGGGCACAACGATCGGGGTGACGAAGTGGTAGTCCTGGTCGCGGAAGTTCTGCAGCGCGAGACGCAGCAGGGTCCGGCCCTCGGCGGCGATGACGACGGTGCCGGAGTCTCCCTGCGGGTTCTGCGCCACCAGGTCCGTCAGGTCGAACGCCTGGCCGGCCGGGACGGTGAACACCGTACCCGCCGTGGGGTCGCCGCCCGTAGCGTCCTTGACCTCGGCCTGAGCGCTGCGCGGATCCCCGGTACCCCCGCCCCCGCTGCCGCCCGTACCGCCACCGGTCCCGCCGCCGGTGCTCCCGGCCGTCGAGCCCGCCGCGGCACCGGAGCTCGGTGAGCCACCGCCCGCCGCGTCCTGTCCCTTTCCGCCGGCGCCCGCCGACGCGCCGGACGAGCCACCGCCACTCGCGGCGCCGGACGCCCCGGGGCTGGGCGACAGCGCGGCGGCCACCTGCTTCTTGGATTCCTCCCGCGCCGCCGACTGCACCACCGGGCGCAGCAGTGCGAACCACACGACGGCCAGGGCCGCCAGCGCGGCCACCGCCGCCACCAGGGCGCGCGGCAGCCAGCGCGGCAGTATCGCGTTCTGCTGGTAGGTGCCGTCCAGGACGACCGACTCGTGCGGCACGTCGCCCATGGGCGTCGCCACCACCTGGAAGGGATGCACCACGGGGGTGCCGCGCCACAGCCTCCGTGCCGGACGCACGGTGAGTCGCGACAGTTCGGCCGCGCCAGGCGCCAGCTCGACGGTCTCCCGGGCGAAGCGCAGGCGCACCCGGGAGCTGTCGCTCTGGGCCGTCAGCTGCACCGTCACCGGGGTGTTGCCGTGGTTGTCGACGGCCACGTCCGTGTTGCCGCGCCAGGCGCCGTCGAACCCGCGGGGCACCAGTTCCCCGGTGATCGAGGCGAACGGCAGGACCGTGAGCACGCCCTCGGGCACGACCGTCTCGTCGGGGGCGCTGGTGGGCACCACCCGCACCCCGAACGGGACGTCCCCGGCCAGTGCCTCCGAGCTCCGGGGCGGGCTCAGCGCGAGGACCGCGGTGCCCGTACTGCCCGGGAACAGCGAAAGGCTCGCCGGTTCGACGGTCGCCCAGGCCGCCGCCGGGCCCACGACCTCGAAGCGGTACTCCTCCACCGTGCTGCCGGAGTTGCGTACCTGAAGGGGAACGTCGATCCGCCCGCCGGGCTCGGCCGTCACAGCGGTCGTGTCCAGGCTTGCCGCAGTTGTCATGAGCGGCACGGTAAGGCCGGTGACGGCGGTTCACACGGGCCGCTCAGGAAGACTTTCGGGAAGCTGATGTGCCCATTGATGCCTTGTTGACTTCGTGTGGAGTCGCCTCCCGCATACTGCTCGACGCGCCGCGATGCGCTCGACCTGGGGGGAGACCGTTGTGGACCGGATAGTGGTGTGCCTGCGCGCGGATGACCCGATCTCCAGAGCGGGGGTCGCCTCACAGCTGCGGCCCCGGCCGGAGATCCGGTTACAGGAGGAGGGGGAGGAAACGGCCGCCGCCGTGGTGGTGGTCGTCGTGGAGACCATAGACGAGGAGTCGCTGCGGATCCTTCGGCACATCCGGCGGACGACGGCGGCCCGGCTGGCGCTGATCGCCACCCGCATCGACGACCAGCAGGTGGTCGGTGCCGCCGAGTGCGGAGTGGCGGGCATCCTGCGGCGGTCCGAGGCTACGCCGGAGCGGCTGGTACAGGTGATCAACGCGGTGGCCAGGGGGGAGGGCAGCGTTCCCGCCGACCTGCTGGGCCGCCTGCTGGAACAGGTCGGTCAGCTGCAGAGCCAGGTCCTGGCGCCGCGCGGCCTGAACTTCAGCGGGCTCACCGACCGGGAGATCGAGGTCGTCCGCCTGGTCGCCGAGGGCTACGACACCGGGGACATCGCCGCGAAACTCGCGTACTCCGAACGGACCATCAAGAACATCCTGCACGAGCTGGTCACCCGGCTGCACCTGCGCAACCGCTCCCATGTCGTCGCCTACGCGCTCCGGCAGGGGCTGATCTGAAGGCCGATCCGAGGGGCCGACCGCAGGGCCGACCGCAGGGCCGATCCGAAGCGGTTGATCCGATGAGGCGGGTCCGATGGGGTCGGCCCGGTGAGGTCGGCCTGACGGGGGCGGTCCGCCTCGGTGGCGTAGGTGAGGAGCGGATTGCCCGGAGGGGCAGCCCGCGCTTCCCCCTCGGGTGTCCCATGCGCCGCTCCGCCGGGGAGCGGTGCCGGGGACGGTGGGACAGACGTAGATCTGGGAGGGGATGTCGTGCGGGTGTTCCGGCTGCGGGCGGGCCTGATGGCCGCGGTCCTCGCGTTCTGCGCGGTAGGAGCCGGCATCGGAGACTCGGCGCCGCGGGTCCGGACGGCGGCTTCGTCCACCGACCCCTCGCCGTCCTCCTCTGCCTCCTCCCCCTCTTCTTCCGTGTCGTCCACACCGTCCGAACCCTCCTCCTCGCCTTCACCGGCCTCCCCGTCCGCCTCGCCCTCGGCGTCTGCGCGGTCCGCGCGGTCGGCGGTGTCCCCGGTCACCCCGGCGCTGGTGGAGCGGTCGCTGGACCCCGGTGCGTCGATCACCGTGGACAAGCAGGTGCAGACCCCGGCGGTGCCGCCGAAGCCGGATGTCGTGCTGCTGGTGGACAACACCGGGAGCATGGGTGAACCCATCGCCAATGTGCGCAACAACCTGTCCACGATCGTCAACCGGGTCTTCGACGCCCAGCCCGACTCCCGGTTCGCCGTGGCCAGTTACGGAGACGAGAAGGACGAAAGCCGGCTCTTCCTCCTGCACCAGGCGTTCACCGCCGATCGAACGGCCATCCAGAACGGTGTGAACGCCCTGACCGCCGGCGGTGGTGGCGACACGCCGGAGGACTGGGGGAACGCCCTCGACGAGGTGGCGAACGGGGTCGGTGGCCGGAACACGTTCCGGGAGGGCGCCAGCCCCATCGTCGTCCTGGTCGGTGACGCCTCCAGCCACGACCCCAGCAACGGGCACAGTTTCACCGACGTCATCAGTGCGCTCAAGAGCCACGGCGTGAAGGTGCTCGCCGTCGACGTGGACAGCTACAGCGACGGACTCGACGGCCAGCGGCCCAGCGACGGCGACTACGAGAACGGCCAGGCCACCCGCGTCACCCAGGCCACCGGCGGTACGTACTTCCAGGGCGTCGACCCGACTCAGGTGTCGAACGCCATCATCCAGGGTCTGACGAACCTGCCCGTCGCCGTCGGCCACCAGCTCGTCGACTGCGACCGCTCGCTGGACGTCTCCCTGTCCCCGGCGAGCACCCAGGTGATCAGCGGCCAGACCGCCGGCTTCGGCGAGCGCATCACCGTGTCCCCGGACGCTCCCCAGGGCACCACGCTGAACTGCACGGTCCAGTTCACCCTCGGCCCGGCGGCCGACCCGGCCTACCGGGAGCAGATCCATATCACCGTCAACGACGTGACCCCTCCGGCGGTGACCGTCGACGACCGTACGGTCGAGGCCACCGGCCCGGACGGCGCGGTCGTCGACTATTCGGCCACCGCGCACGACAACGTCGACGGCGACGTCCCGGTCCTCTGCGAGCCGCCGTCCGGGACACGCTTCCCCATCGGGCGCACGACGGTCACCTGCACGGCGACCGACAAGACGGGCCACACCGGCCGGGGCACGGCCGTGATCACCGTGGTCGACACGACCGGCCCCGTCGTCACCGTCGAGGACCGCACCGCGCAGGCGACCGGCCCCGACGGCGCGGTCGTGGAGTACCCCGCGTCGGCGCAGGACACCGTCGACGGAAAAGTGACGGTCACCTGCGATCCGCCGTCGGGTTCGGTGTTCCCGATCGGGGAGACCAAGGTGACCTGCACGGCGACCGACTCCCACGAGAACACCGGCACCGGCACCGCCGTGATCACGGTGATCGACACGACCGCGCCCGTCGTGACCGTCGACGACCGCACGGTGGAGGCCACCGGGCCCGACGGCGCGACGGTGGAGTACCCCGCCACCGCGGTCGACAGCGTGGACGGGCCGACGCCGGTCACCTGCACCCCGCCCTCCGGCTCCACCTTCCCGGTCGGCCGTACGACGGTGACCTGCACGTCGACGGACTCCCATGAGAACACCGGCACCGACACCGCCGTGATCACCGTGGTCGACACGACCCCGCCCGTGGTCACCGTGACCGACCGCACCGTGGCGGCCACCGGGCCCGACGGCGCCCTGATCGACTACACCGCCACGGCCGAGGACCTGGTCGACGGACCCCTGGCCGTCACCTGCATACCCCCGTCCGGTTCCACCTTCCCGATCGGGAAGACCACCGTGACCTGCACGGCGACCGACAAGGCGGGCAACACCGGCACCGACACGGCCGTCTTCACCGTGATCGACAACGCCCCGCCCGTCGTCCGGGTGGACGACCGCACCGTGCGCACCATCAGCCCGAGCGGTATCCCCGTCCGGTACACCGCCACCGCCCAGGACGTCGTCGACGGCACGCTTCCCACGAGCTGCACCCCGGCCTCCGGGACGCGCTTCCCGATCGGGAAGACCACCGTCACCTGCACGGCGACCGACAAGGCGGGCAACATCGGCCGCGACACCGCCGTGGTGACCGTCACCCTGATGCCGCCCGGACCCGTCCCGCCCGCCGCCGACCTCGCCGTGACCGCCGCCGTCGCCCCGCAGCCCGCCTTCACCGGAGGCACGCTCACGGCGACGTTCACCCTCACCAACGCCGGACCGGACAACGCGACGAACGTCGTCCTGACCGCCGTACCGCCCGGGACCGCCACAGTGGTGAGCCCCCAGAACCGCTGCACGACCGCCAGCCCCTGCACCCTGCCGGCCGGCGGCCGGATCGAGGTCACCACCCGGCTGTCGTACGACAAGGCCACCACCGGCACTCTGACGGCCCGGGTCGCCGGCACACCGACCGACCCGTTCCCCGGCAACAACACCGACACGGCCCGGATCCGCGTCCTGCAGCCCGTGCTGACCGTCGGACCCGTCGTCGCCCGGCTCGGCGACGTCGTCCTCGCCGAGGGCCGCGACTTCCCGGCCGGAACCGTCGTACAGCTGAAGTGGAACGTGGGCATCACCGCCGCGACGGTCCCGGTGCGGGTGGACGCGGACGGAACGTTCCGCACCCAGGTCCTCGTCCTGCGCAAGGACCGCACCGGACAGCGGCTGCTGCGGGCGACCGGGCCCGGATACGACCCGGTCAGCGCGAAGGTCCTCGTCGTGCCGCGCAGCCTCCAGCCGCCGGACTTCATCGGCCGCGGGTGACACGCATGACCAGGACGGAGGTGGAACCGTGATCCACGAGGTCGACGAAGCACTGCGCGCCCTCGTCCGCAACGACGCCCTGGGCGGCACACAGATCAGCGTCATGTTCGACGCACCCACCCGGGAGTGGGCGGCCAAGGTCAACGCCCCCACCGTCAATCTGTACCTCTACGACATCCGGGAGGACATGCGCCGCCGCTCCCGAGGCCTGTCCAACGAGTACGACGAACGCGGCACCGTCGTCGCCCGGCACCGCCCGCCCCGGTACTTCAAGCTGTCGTACCTGATCACCGCCTGGACCCGGCGCCCCGAGGACGAACACCGCCTGCTGTCCTCCCTCCTGCTGTGCCTGATCGGCAGCGACGCCATGCCCGCCCGGCACCTGACCGGCTCGCTGGCCGAGCTTCCGCTGCCGGTGCCGATGACGATCGCGCTGCCGCCTCCCGAGGACCGTTCGTTCGCGGATGTGTGGAGCGCGCTCGGCGGCGAGCTGAAGCCCTCCCTCGACCTCGTGGTCAGCGTGCCCCTGGTCGGCACGGGGGCCGTCGCGGCGGGGCCGCCGGTCACCGAGGAGGGCGGCCTGCGGCTCGGGGTGGAGAACACCGAGAACACCGGGACCACCG
>NZ_JBEOWS010000169.1:0-20175 GCF_040296125.1 Streptomyces sp. NPDC002265
GGCCTTCCCGGGAAGGCCGCCCCCATCGCCGTACCGCTGCCGCCGTCGTGTCTAGCCGGCGTCCTGGCTGTCGATGCCCAGGCCGGGCAGCAGGCCCGGGAGCAACGGCGGGAGGGTGACGTCGGGTTCGGCGACCGACGGGCTCGTGGACGGGGAGGCGCTGCCGGTGTCCTTGGGCGGGTCGAGCAGACCGCCGGTGCTGCCGCCGAGCAGTCCGTCGCCCTCGCTGCCGCTGCCGGCCGTCCTGCTCGGCCCGCCGGTGCCGGAGTGGCCGGTGTCGGAGGTGCCGGAGCCGGTGCTGGGCGTGCTCGACCGGTGGGCGCCGGAGGAACCGTCGGACGTCGAGCCGGGGCTCTGCCGTTGGCCTCCGCCGGTCCGGGCCGGAGTCTGCGGGAGCATGGACTGGAGCGGGGCGACCTCTTCGTCTATGGCGTCGAACACGGACGACACCTGGTCGCTGACGTCCCCGAGCTGGACCGGGAGCTTTTCGCGCAGCGCGCCCCAGGCCTCCCGATGGGAACGGGAGAACGTGGAGAGGGCCTGGATGGGACCCAGGGACTCGGGGTCGCGTTCGAAGGCCGCGTGCAGCAGTCGGTGGCCCTCGGTCGCGTCGTGCTGCATCCCGGACAGGGTGCGGCGGACCTCGCTGAGGGATTCGTGGTCGAGGTGGCCGCTGCGGCCGCGCTCCATCAGCCGACGTGCCTCGCTCAGCCGGGTGGAGGCCTGGTCGAGGTAGGAACGGCCGCGTTCGTCGTCCCCGTCGGACAGATGGTTGAGCTTGAAGTCCTCGATGCCGCGTTTGAGTCCGTAGAGCGAGTCGCCGGGCAGCGCGTCGGAGCTCGCGGAGGCGACTCCGCCGAAGGCTCCCGCGGCGACGCCGACGCTCAACCCGCCCGCGGTCAGGCCCTTGGCCAGGCGGGAACGCGGGCGGAACTTGCCGATTCCGGTCGCCCGGTGTGCGCCCCTCGACCGGGAGCGCTGCTCGGGCAGCGCAGTGTCCGTCGCCCCGCCGCCCAGCGTGCCCTCGCGGAGCATGGTCTCCATCGCGGCCACCAAACGGGCCCGTTGGACGACCTTGACCTCCGGGTCGAGCTCCGGTTTGGGCAGTGCGCCGAGACCGGTGGCGAAGGTCAGCAGCTGACCCTGCTCGGTCCGTTCCGCAGCAGCCGGGGACGACGGAGCCGGTCCTTCGGACTGCTCGGCCGCCGTGCCCAGGTCGGACAGCTCCTCCAGGGCCTGGGCGAAGGCGTTCGCCCGCCGGTGTGCCGATACGTTCGCGATCACTGGCGGCACCTCCTCTCGTCATGACGGTCGGCTCCCCAGGGGGTCCTGAGGGTTGCACACCCTGACCGAGCCCATACGAACGAGTGATCGAAGTCGGCCAGGGAGTGACCACAGGGAGCCTGCATCCCGCACAACGAGCGGCGCGGCACTTGGGTTACGGACGACGGATGATCGGATCGCGAAGTCAACGGTCTTTCACTGAACGTGAGTTGGTGATTGCTGAGAGTGTCCGCCGGGTCAACGGGCGTCCTCCGGGAGGAGCCGCGCCAGGGTGCGGACGGCGCGGTACTGGAGGGTCTTGATGGCACCCTCGTTCTTGCCCATCACCCGGGCGGTCTCGGCGACGGAGAGCCCCTGGAGGAAGCGCAGTGTCACGCACTCCTGCTGCTGGGGGTTGAGCCGGCGCACGGCGTCGAGCAGGGCGGCGTTGGAGAGGGACTCCAGGACGGAGTCCTCCGGGGAGCGCTCGACCTCGTTGGCGTCGAGCATCTCGCCGGTGGTGACCTCCAGCCGGAAGCGGCTCGACTTGAAGTGGTCGGCGACGAGGTTGCGGGCGATGGTGACCAGCCAGGCGCCGAAGTCGCGGCCCTGCCAGGTGAAGGTCCCGATGCGGCGCAGGGCGCGCAGGAAGGTCTCGCTCGTGAGGTCCTCGGCGGTCGCCTTGCCGCCCACCCGGTAGTAGATGTAGCGGTACACGGTGTCGCTGTACTGGTCG
The DNA here is from genome assembly GCF_040296125.1 of Streptomyces sp. NPDC002265. NCBI lineage: Bacteria > Bacillati > Actinomycetota > Actinomycetes > Kitasatosporales > Streptomycetaceae > Streptomyces > Streptomyces sp. NPDC002265. Next base: position 2,000 of record NZ_JBEOWS010000169.1, read on the forward strand.
TAGAGGCGGCCGAAGGCCTCGGTCTCGCCGGACTGGGCGCGCTCCACGAGGTCCATCATGCGGGCGCTGTCGCTGTCGGCGGCCGGACGGCGGACGGTGGCGCCGGTACCGGTACCGGCGCTCGCCGAACGTCCTCGTCTGCCGACCGTGGCGCTTCCCTCGGCCAGCGCGTAGCAGGGACCGAGCGGGGTGGTGGTGGCGAAGGCGGGGGCGTTGTGGCCGGCGGGGACGGGGTACGCGGTGGGGACGAAGCCGCGCAACAGATCTTTGACCGTAGCGACCGTTGCGCGCAGCGTAGCCAGGCCCGAGGCGTCAACCCCGACGTGTGGGTACACGGGACTCCCAGAGGCAGAGCTTCCATCACGTGCAGTGCGGGACCGTTCACCCGTCGTAGCGACGGAGGGGTACCGGTTTGCGTCTGAGGAGAATAACGCTTCGTGCAGGCACTGCTACACCCAGTTGCTCAAATCATCGATTACGTCGCTTCTGCAACCGATTGACGCCTGATCGAGTACCGGAGAGTGAGCGATTACTGATCGGAAATCTTCGGGTTGAGGGTGGGTCCAGGCGTGTTGTGGCCGGGTCGGGTAGTGAGGACTGGACGGGGCGGGGGACGGGTACGTCACCGCGAATGGCCGGTTCATGAGCGGGCGTGACTGAATCGGGGCGTCGTGACCGAAGCGGGGCGTGGGGACCGGTCCGACCGGTCCCCACGCCCCGCTGGTCGTGCACTGCCGCCGTGCCCGGGCGGCGGTTACCGGCGCCTGCGGTGCAGGGCGATCGCCGCCGCCGTGCCGCCCGCCACCGCGCCGACGCCCGCCGCCGCGGGGATGCCGACCTTGGCCGCCTTGCGGCCCGTGCGGTAGTCGCGCAGGCGCCAGTCGAGGCTCCGGGCGTGTCGGCGCAGCTTGGAGTCCGGGTTGATGGCGTAGGGGTGACCGACCAGCGACAGCATCGGGATGTCGTTGTGCGAGTCGCTGTACGCGGCGCAGCGCGAGAGGTCCAGGCCCTCCGCGGCGGCCAGGGCGCGTACCGCCTCCGCCTTCGCCGGGCCGTGCAGCGGCTCGCCCACGAGCTTGCCCGTGTAGATGCCGTCGACGGACTCCGCCACCGTGCCGAGCGCGCCGGTCAGGCCCAGCCTGCGGGCGATCACCCCGGCGATCTCCACGGGGGCCGCCGTGACCAGCCAGACCCGCTGACCCGCGTCCAGATGGGCCTGGGCGAGGGCGCGGGTGCCGGGCCAGATGCGGCCGGCCATGTACTCGTCGTAGATCTCCTCGCCGATCGACATCAGCTCGGAGACCCGGTGGCCCTTGACGATGGACAGGGCCGAGTCGCGGGCGTCCTGCATGTGTTCGGGGTCCTCGACGCCGGCCAGCCGGAACCACGCCTGCTGCCAGGCGAACTTCGCGAGGTCGCGGGTCTCGAAGAACTTCCGTTTGTACAGGCCCCGGCCGAAGTGGAACAGGGCGGCACCCTGCATCACGGTGTTGTCGAGGTCGAAGAACGCGGCGGCTTTCTCGTCGCCGAGCACGGGGAAATCGGGCTCCTGGGCGGAGGCCTCCGGCTGCGACGACTTACGCGCCGCCTCCGCCGAGGCCTCGCCTGCCAACACGCTCCGCGCCGTGGCGGAGCGCCTACGGGGAGTGAGCCATCCGAGAGCGGCCATGGCGTGAGCATAGCCATTCTGTTCGGTGGTTCCGGAGTCGCGAGGTTTGGAGGGTGTGAACTCTCCGCTACCGGGCCGTTAAAGAACCGGCCGGCAGGGCGCGAGAATGGGGGGCATGAGTCCCCTCTTTCGGCGTAAGTCTCCCCAGGAGCGCGTGGTCACGCTCATCGGCAAGCCGGGGTGTCATCTGTGTGATGACGCACAGATCGTGATCGAAAAGGTCTGCGGCGATCTCGGCGTGCCGTGGGAGCACAAGGACATCACCCAGGACCAGGGGCTCCACGACCAGTACTGGGAGCAGATTCCCGTCGTCCTCGTGGACGGACGGCAGCACACCTTCTGGCGCGTGGACGAGCAGAGGCTGCGCAAAGCACTGACCGACTAGTCCAAGTAGCCGGGAAAGTCGCTTAGGATCGATGGTGAGTAGGTCTCGGGGGCGGGAATCGTGAGGAGAGTGTGCGTTTTTGCCCCCGGTTACCAAGGAACAGCGTTGCGTGTGCACCGGGTTCCGTCACCTGCGTCACGGGTGCGTGACCCCGGTCACGTTGGCAGGGCAAATCGGACACCATCTTTGTGCACACGTTCACAAAGACATAGCCTGCATTCGACGGGGCGGTCTGGGGACATGCGACCGCCCACAGCCCCGCTCTACCCGCAGGAGCACTGTGGCAACTGGCCGAACTCACCGACCGGCGACCCGTAGCCGAGGGATTCCCGAGGCCACCGTCGCCAGGCTTCCGCTGTACCTCCGCGCTCTGACGGCACTGTCCGAGCGCTCGGTGCCCACGGTCTCCTCCGAGGAGCTCGCGGCCGCGGCGGGGGTCAACTCCGCCAAGCTGCGCAAGGACTTCTCCTACCTGGGTTCGTACGGAACGCGCGGTGTCGGCTACGACGTCGAGTACCTCGTCTACCAGATCTCCCGCGAGCTGGGCCTGACCCAGGACTGGCCGGTGGTGATCGTCGGTATCGGAAACCTCGGTGCCGCCCTCGCCAACTACGGCGGTTTCGCCTCGCGCGGTTTCCGGGTCGCGGCGCTGATCGACGCCGACCCGGCGATGGCCGGAAAGCCCGTCGCGGGCATCCCGGTCCAGCACACGGACGAACTCGAGAAGATCATCAAGGACAACGGCGTGTCGATCGGCGTGATCGCCACGCCCGCCGGTGCCGCCCAGCCCGTCTGCGACCGGCTCGTGGCCGCCGGGGTGACCTCCATCCTGAACTTCGCGCCGACCGTGCTGTCCGTGCCGGACGGCGTCGACGTGCGCAAGGTCGACCTCTCCATCGAGCTGCAGATCCTCGCCTTCCACGAACAGCGCAAGGCCGGCGAGGAGGCCGCGGACGCCGAGGGCACCACCGCGGCCGCCGTCGTCCGCAAGGACTCCGCCGAGCAGGGACCCGACGGGGACGTACCCGCCGTGATGCCGGCATGAGTCTCCTCGTCGTGGGACTGAGCCACCGCAGCGCCCCGGTCAGCGTGCTGGAGCGCGCCTCGCTGAACGCGGACGGCCAGGTCAAGCTGCTCCAGGACACCGTCGCCGCCGAACCGGCCGCCGAGGCCGCCCTCCTGGCGACCTGCAACCGCATCGAGCTGTACGCCGACGTGGACAAGTTTCACGCCGGTGTCGCCGAGCTGTCCACCCTGCTCGCCCAGCACTGCGGGGTGGGGCTGGAGGAGCTCACTCCTTATCTTTATGTGCACTACGAGGACCGGGCCGCTCACCACCTGTTCTCGGTGGCCTGCGGACTCGACTCCATGGTCGTCGGCGAGGGGCAGATCCTCGGCCAGATCAAGGACGGCCTGGCCAAGGCGCAGGAGCTGCACTCCGCCGGGCGGCTGCTGAACGACCTGTTCCAGCAGTCCCTGCGGGTCGGCAAGCGCGCCCACTCCGAGACCGGCATCGACCGTGCCGGACAGTCCCTGGTCACCTTCGGCCTGGAGCAGCTGTCCGGGGGCGCCGACGTACGGACCTGGGTCCGGGGCAGGTCGGCGCTGGTGATCGGGGCCGGTTCGATGTCCTCGCTGGCCGCCGCGACGCTCGCGCGGGCCGGGGTCGGCGAGATCGTGATCGCCAACCGCACCCCCGACCGTGCCGAGCGCCTCGTCCAGCTGCTGGAGGAGCAGTACGGGCAGCGATCCGCCGAGACCGACGGCCCGTACGTCCGCACCCGCGCGGTGTCGATGGACGCGGTGCCCGCCGAGCTGACACGTGCCGATATCGCCGTCTCGTGTACCGGTGCGACCGGGCTCGTGCTCGGCGCGGAGACCATCGCCGCCGCGCTGACGGGCCGTCCCGGCCGGCCGGACGCGGCGATCGCCGGCCCGGACGACGCCACCGGCGTGTCCGGCAGCGCCCGTACGGACGAGCGGCCGCTGCCGCAGACCTCGGTCGGCGCCGACGACAACTGCCCGCTCGACCTGGCCGCCGTGCAGTCCGGCTTCTCCGTGATGGGGGAGGCCGCGGTCGCCGGGATGGACGCGGCGACGCTGGAGCAGCACGCGGCCTGGGTCGACAAGGGCACGGTCACCGTCGACCGCCGGGAGGCGCAGCGCGTCGTGGTCGGGGCCGAGGCCGAGCTGATCACCGCGCTCGCCGCGACGGCGGCCTCCATCGGCCGCGTCCCCGAGAGCCGCAGGCCCGAGCAGCCGGCCGGGGCCCCGCGGCCCGAGCCGGTCCTCTTCCTCCTCGACCTCGCGATGCCCCGCGACATCGATGCCGCCGTGCACCGGCTGGCCGGGGTACGCCTGGTGGACATCGAGTCGCTCGCCGAGGCCTCCGCGGACGCGCCGATGGCGGCCGACGTGGACCAGGTCCGGCGTATCGTCTCCGACGAGGTCGCGGCCTTCGGGGCGGCCCAGCGGGCCGCGCACATCACGCCCACCGTGGTCGCCCTGCGCACCATGGCCGCCGACGTCGTCGCGAGCGAGATCGCGCGCCTCGACGGACGGCTGCCCGGCCTCGACGACAAGCAGCGCGGCGAGATCACCCAGACCGTGCGGCGCGTCGTGGACAAGCTGCTGCACGCACCGACCGTACGGGTCAAGCAGCTCGCGGCCGAACCCGGCGGCGCCGGGTACGCGGACGCGCTGCGGACCTTGTTCGACCTCGACCCGGAGACGGTGGCCTCCGTCTCCCGGGCCGAGGAAAGCATCGAGAAGAACGCCAAGAACCGAGGGCCAGCATGAGTCAGAAGGCACTGAGGCTGGGGACCAGGCGAAGCAAGCTCGCCATGGCCCAGTCCGGGCAGGTGGCGGACGCCGTGAGCCAGGTGACCGGACGGCCCGTAGAGCTCGTCGAGATCACCACGTACGGCGACACCTCCCGGGAACATCTCTCGCAGATCGGCGGCACGGGGGTCTTCGTGACCGCCCTGCGGGACGCCCTGACGCGCGGCGAGGTCGACTTCGCGGTCCACTCGCTGAAGGACCTGCCGACCACGCAGCCGCAGGAGCTGGCGCTGGCCGCCGTCCCGCTGCGCGAGGACCCGCGTGACGTCATCGTCGCCCGCGACGCGCTGAAGTTCACCGATCTGCCCCGCGGGGCCCGGATCGGCACCGGCTCGCCGCGCCGCGCAGCGCAGCTGAACGCCTACGCGCGCAGCCACGGGCTCGACATCGAGACGGTCTCGATCCGCGGGAACGTGGACACGCGCATAGGCTTCGTGCGCGACGGCGAACTGGACGCGGTCGTGCTGGCCGCGGCCGGCCTGAACCGCCTCGGCCGCATCGACGAGGTGACCGACTTCCTGTCGGTCGACACGGTTTTGCCCGCCCCCGGCCAAGGGGCCCTGGCGATCGAGTGCTCCGCGGACGACGCGGACCTCATCGCGGCACTCGGCGAGCTCGACGACCCGTTCACGCGGGTCGCCGTGACCGCCGAACGGTCACTGCTCGCCGCCCTGGAGGCCGGTTGCAGCGCCCCTGTGGGCGCGCTGGCCGACCTTCTGGCCGACGGCCAGATTGTCAACGAAATGCGCCTGCGGGCCGTCGTCGGTACGCCCGACGGCACTCGTACGGTGCAGCTGTCCACCACCGGTCCCGTGCCCGAGACGCACGACGGGGCAATGGCGCTCGGTCGCGAACTCGCCGCCGAGATGCTCGCCCAGGGCGCGGCCGGTCTGATGGGGGAGCAAGCACGGTGAGCCCCACCACCCTTCCCACCGGTCCGGAACACGGGCACGTCACCTTCCTGGGTGCCGGACCCGGGGATCCGGGACTGCTGACTCTGCGCGCCGTCGAGGCGCTGGCGCACGCGGACGTCCTCGTCGCCGAGCACGAGGTGCTCGACGTCGTACGCACGCACGCCCGACCCGGCGTCGCCGTCGTGAACACGGAGACGGATCCCTCGTCGGATCCGGTTCCGGGCACAGGCACGCCACAGCTGACGGTCGTTGACGGCACGTCAACAACCGCTGGTGTCCCCGCAGTGAGGGATGCCGCACATCTTGTCATGGAGGCCGCGCGGGGCGGCAGGCGGGTCGTGCGTGCGGTGTCCGGGGACCCCGGACTCGATACGTACGCCGCCGCCGAAATGCTCGCCTGCGCCGCCGCGGGCGTTCCCTTCGAGGTCGTCCCCGGTATCGCGGCCGCCGTCGGCGTGCCCGCGTACGCGGGTGTGCCGCTGCGGGACGCGCAGGGCGCGGACGTACGGTTCGTCGACGCGCGGACCGCTTCGGACCGGTGCTGGACCGAGGTCGGCGCGTCGGACGGGACCGTCGTGGTGTCGACGACCCTGGACTCGGTGGCCGCCGCGGCCGGCGAGCTGGTCTCCGCGGGCCGCAAGCCCGACACCCCGCTGACCGTGACGGTCGCGGGTACGACCACCCGGCAGCGGACCTGGACGGCCACGCTCGGCACGATCGCGCAGACGCTGAAGCAGGCGAAGGTCCTGCCGTCCCCGGACGGCGGCCGGCCGGTGATAGCCGTGGTCGGTGAGCGTTCCGCCCCCGCCCAGCGCGCTCAGCTGTCGTGGTTCGAGTCCAAGCCGCTGTTCGGCTGGAAGGTGCTCGTACCGCGCACGAAGGAGCAGGCGGCGTCGCTCTCCGACCAGCTGCGGTCCTACGGCGCGGTGCCGTACGAGGTCCCGACGATCGCCGTCGAGCCGCCGCGCACGCCCCAGCAGATGGAGCGCGCGGTCAAGGGCCTGGTGACGGGCCGCTACGAGTGGATCGCCTTCACCTCGGTCAACGCCGTCAAGGCGGTCCGGGAGAAGTTCGAGGAGTACGGGCTCGACGCGCGTGCCTTCGCGGGCATCAAGGTCGCCGCGGTGGGCGAGCAGACCGCGAACGCGCTGATCGCCTTCGGCGTGAAGCCGGACCTGGTGCCCAGCGGCGAGCAGTCGGCCGCGGGCCTGCTGGAGGACTGGCCTCCCTACGACCCGGTCTTCGACCCGATCGACCGGGTGTTCCTGCCCCGCGCCGACATCGCCACCGAGACGCTCGTCGCCGGGCTGATCGAACTGGGCTGGGAGGTCGACGACGTCACCGCCTACCGCACCGTGCGCGCGTCGCCGCCGCCGGCCGACACCCGGGAGGCGATCAAGGGCGGTGGCTTCGACGCCGTGCTCTTCACGTCGTCCTCCACCGTGCGCAACCTGGTGGGTATCGCGGGCAAGCCGCACAACGTCACCGTGATCGCGTGCATCGGCCCGGCCACGGCCAAGACCGCCGAGGAGCACGGGCTGCGGGTCGACGTCATGGCCCCGGAGCCGTCGGTGCACAAGCTGGCGGAGGCGCTGGCCGAGTTCGGGCTGCGGCGCAGGGCTTCCGCGCAGGAGGCCGGTGACCCGGTCACCCGCCCGAGCGAGCGCCGCCCGGGAGCGCGCAGGCGCCGGTCCACGACCTGACCGCACCTCGCGCCCACGAAGCGCACGCCCCGCCGTCCCGTATCAGTACCGGGACGGCGGGGCGTTCTTCGTCGGGCGCCTCGGCACCGCCCCGCTCAGGTCAGGGTCCAGCCGCCGTTCGCGTACCAGTAGTGCGGCAGGCCCGCGGTGCCGCTGGTGCGGAACGGGACGCCGTCGTCGTCGATGCGTTCGGTGCCGGTGCGGCCCTGTGAGGACCAGTCGAGCTCCAGGTACCAGCGGCAGTCGCAGCCGTCGGTCCTGGCCTCGACCGTCAGCACCTCGGGATCCGTCACGGAGACCCGGTAGGGCAGGTCCATCGCCGGGACGAGCTTCTCGCCCTCGTAGCCCGGGACCGCGTGCGCGATCGGCCGGTCCTTGTCGAGGGCGACGGTGAACGAGTGGGGGCCCAGGCCGCCGCCGCAGCCCTGGCCCGTCGCGTAGACGTTGCCCTTCACCGGGGCGGCCCGGCCCACGACACGCACCCGCAGAGCCTCCAGCACCACGGCCGCGTCCGTACGCCCCTGCACGGTGATGTCCACCATGGTCTGGCCGCCGTGCACCGCGGCCTGCGAACGCGCCCACGGGGAGGCGTCCTGCGGGGCCGGGGGCGGCGGTACCTGCGCGGGTTCCTTGTCGATGACGTAGTCGTGCTCGCAGCCGATCGCCCAGCGGTGGGAGTTCGCCGTCCAGGTGATCGGCGCGACGGGGGTGCTGTTCGCGGCGGAGCTCGTGGACGGGCTCGCGGACGGGTCGGGCGAGCGGTCGCCCGCGGCGGACGCGTGCGTCGCGGGCGAGCCGGACGGCCGGCCGTGGGTGGGGGCGGGCCCGGTCGGGGCCGGGGTGCCGTGCCGGGCGTCCGCCGCCTTCGCGGCCGCCCGGTCGCCGCCGGTGGCCGAGGAGTGCCCGGACGGCAGCAGGGACAGGCTGCCCAGGGTCGCGATCAGCGCGGTCACGACGGCAGCGGCGAGGGGGACGCGGCGTCTGTACCAGGGCGGTCGTGCGGCGGGGCGCGGCAGTCCGCCGTGCTCGGGTGAGGAGCCGAGGAGGAGTTCTTCCGAGGGCTCTGGGGTCTCCGAGGTCTTCGGGGCACCGGGGGAGGGGACGGGCTCAGCAACCGCCGTGGGTACGGGGGTGGCGGGGGCCGGGGCGTCCTCGGCGGCCGGGGCGCCCTCGTCGGGGGCATCCTCGCCGTCCGCCGGGAGGGCCCCGGCGGCCGCCGGCGCGGGCTCGGGCGCCGTCCGGGGACGTTGCCGTGCCGCCACCGCCAGGATCCAGCGCCGGTGCAGCTCGATCCGTTCGGCCGCAGTGGCCCCGCACAGCGCGGCGAACCGCTCCACGGGCGCGAAGCCGAGCGGTACGGCCTCCCCCGCGCAGTAGCGGTGCAGTGTCGAGGCGTTCATGTTCAGGCGGCGGGCGAGTGCCGCGTAGCTGCGGTCCGTGCGGTCCTTCAGACGGCGCAGCAGCGCCGCGAACTCCTCCACCTCGTCCTGGGACGGCACCGGTTCTCCCTGTCTCGCGTCCCAGGACGGCATCCCAGGCACTCTCGGTACTCAGAGGTCACAGGGCCTGGGACGGTTCCACCGTTGCGGGTGGGCGGGCGTTCGTTGTGCCCGGACCGAGGGGCCGCCGATGCTTCTGGTGTCGCCGGATCCGCCCCCCACGCCACGGGGGTCGAGGGGGCCGGACCCGCACTCGGCGACGCGATCCCGACCCGCGCACAGCGGCGTACTCACGGATCCATCGAACTCACCGAACCCACTGAACACACCGAAACCGGGGAACACACTGATGAGCAAGAACACGACCGCCCGCAAGACCGTCCGCCGCACCGTCCTGATCGCCGGCCTCGTCGCCGCCGTGGCCCTGCCGCTCGGGCTCACCGCCTCGGCACAGGCGACCCCGGTGAAGGCGGCCACCGCCGCCGCGGCGCGGGCGACGGTCACCGGCACGGCGTCCGACAACGTGACCCAGGTCGCCGACTTCTACGGGGCCTACATCGACGCCAAGAGCGACCCGGAGACCGGCGGCCGGCTCGCCACCGAACTGCGGAAGTTCTACGTCACGGCCGGCGGTCTGGGCGAGGTGGCGAAGTGGGAGGCCGCCAACCAGGCGGACGGCGTCCTGCACGCCCAGAACGTCCCGGCGCAGTGGACGGTCAAGGCCACCGGCACCGCCGGCCGGGTCGCCGTCACCCTCACCTGGGGTCAGTCGGACCCCACCCGGCTCGTGGTCGACCTGGACCGCAACCACAAGATCACGCACATCGCCGGCAAGTGACCGCACCGCCCTCCGGGGACCGGGTCCGCGCACCGCGGGCCCGGCCCCACGGCCCGGGGCCCCGGGCAGGAGCGGCGGCGCGGACTCCGACGGATCGTCGGCAAAGGTGCATCCGGGGCGGGCGTAGCGTAGACGGCATGACGAAGTACGGATCCTTCCCCGGTACGCGTCCGCGGCGGCTGCGCACCACCCCCGCCATGCGGCGCATGGTCGCCGAGACCCGGCTGCACCCGGCCGACTTCATCCTCCCCGCGTTCGTGCGCGAAGGGGTGAGCGAGCCGGTGCCGATCGGCTCGATGCCCGGGGTCGTGCAGCACACCCGGGACAGCCTGAAGAAGGCCGCGCTGGAAGCGGTCGAGGCAGGGGTCTCCGGGATCATGCTCTTCGGGGTGCCGGAGGAGTCGAAGAAGGACGCGCTCGGCACACCGGGCACCGACCCGGACGGGATTCTCCAGGTCGCGCTGCGCGATGTGCGCGCCGAGGTCGGCGACGACCTGCTGGTGATGTCCGACCTGTGCCTGGACGAGACCACCGACCATGGGCACTGCGGTGTCCTCGACGAGCAGGGCCGCGTCGACAACGACGCCACGCTGGAGCGGTACGCCGAGATGGCGCAGGTCCAGGCCGACGCGGGCGCCCACGTGGTCGGGCCGAGCGGGATGATGGACGGCCAGATCGGCGTCATCCGGGACGCGCTCGACCAGATCGGCCGCGAGGACGTGGCGATCCTCGCCTACACCGCCAAGTACGCCTCCGCCTTCTACGGGCCGTTCCGTGAGGCCGTCGGCTCGTCCCTGAAGGGCGACCGCAAGACCTACCAGCAGGACCCGGCGAACATCCGCGAGTCCCTGCGGGAGCTCGCGCTCGATCTGGAGGAGGGTGCCGACATGGTGATGGTCAAGCCGGCCGGCCCCTACCTCGACATCCTGGCCAAGGTCGCCGACGCCGTCGACGTGCCGGTCGCCGCGTACCAGATCTCCGGCGAGTACGCGATGATCGAGGCCGCCGCCGAGAAGGGCTGGATCGACCGGGACCGGGCGATCCTGGAGTCGCTGACCGGCATCAAGCGGGCGGGAGCGCAGAACATCCTCACCTACTGGGCGACCGAGGTGGCGCGCACGCTGCGCTGAACACCTGCCGGACATGGGCACGATCAACTCCGTTGGGGAGTTAGGTTGTTGGCGACCTCAGGATTGGTTGCCCGTTAAATGACCGACTCTCCCAGGGAGACGCCCATGTCCGGTGACGCGCTCAGCCATGACCCCGCCGAGCTGCGCAGGAGGATCGACACCACCAAGGCCCACCCGGCCCGGGTCTACGACGTCTTCCTCGGCGGCAAGGACAACTACCCCGTCGACCGCGCGGCCGCGGCCGCCGCGCTCGGCGCCAACCCGCGCGGCTACCTCGACGTACGGCACAACCGCGACTTCATGCGCCGGGCGGTGAACACGCTGGCGAAGGAGGACGGCATCCGCCAGTTCCTCGACATCGGCACCGGACTGCCGACCGCCGAGAACGTCCACCAGATCGCGCAGCGGATCATCCCCGACTCCCGGGTCGTCTACGTCGACAACGACCCGGTGGTGCTCGCGCACGCGCGTGCCCTGCTGACCTCCGGGCCCGAGGGCGTCACCGACTACATCGACGCCGACTTCAAGAACCCGGCCCAGATCCTCGAACAGGCCGCGAAGATACTCGACTTCGACCAGCCGATCGCCCTGTGCCTGGTGGCGATCCTGCACTTCGTCGAGGACGAGGAGGCCTACCCGATCGTCCGCGGCCTCATCGACGCCCTGCCGTCCGGCAGCCGGCTCGTGCTCAGCCACCTCACCGAGGACCTCAACCCCGAGAACATCCGCGCGGTGCAACGCACCTACACCGAGCGCGGGTTCACCTTCGTGCTGCGCTCGCGGGCCGAGGTCGAGCGCTTCTTCACCGACAGCGGTCTGGAGCTCGCCGAACCGGGCGTCGTCCCGGCGCACCACTGGCACCCGGACGACGCGGCTCCCGTCCCCGAGCAGCCCGAGGCCGAGTACCTCGCCACGCTCGACGCCATCGACAAGGTCCGTTACCACGGCATCAACGACGTCACGGACGCCGACATCAACGTCTACGCGGCGCTCGGCCGCAAGGCGTGACCCCGGCGCCCGGCCGCCGGTCCTAGAGCTCCGGACCGCTCAGTCCCACCAGAAGTACCAGGTCTCCGCCGCGATCAGGCTCTTGGCGTAGTCCCGCAGGGCGTCCGGACCGTCCTGCGCGAGCGTGTCGGGGCAGAACGCGAAGTGCTCCGCCGCCACCGCCTCGGCCTGCTCCGGGGTGGTGGGCGGCGCGGCGACCGAGACGGCCATGCTGTCGAAGCCGAGGGCCACGACCCGTATGCCGAAGCGGTCCTCCCAGGAGCGCAGCACCGCGCAGTGCACGGCGATGTCCTCCTCGTAGTTCAGCGGGCCGGTCCAGCCGATGGCCGCCGGGATGTCCGCGCTGCGACGGGCGGGCACCAGCGCCAGATGCGGTTCCTTGAACCGGGTGCGGTCCTCGGCGAGGAGGTCGGCGACCTCGGCCGCCCGGGTGTCCGGATCGGCCGTGCGGGCCGGGGGCGCGCACAGTCCCGGCCACTCGTCGCCCGCCGCCGCGTACTCGTCCCAGAAGTCGGCGAGCACCTCCTCGGCGTCGTGGTCGCCGGGGTAGGACACCTCTGCGGGCATCAGCTCCCACTCCTGCGGCCCGCCCTGGTGGCCGCCGAGGTCCAGCAGCACCGGCAGCAGCCCCGCACGCCCGGCCCGGGCGCCCAGCGCCGACCAGTTGCCCGTCGACACGGGCTGCTCGGCGTGCCACAGCAACGGCTCGTGCCAGGGACCGTCGTCGGTAGCGTCGATCAGTCTCCCCAGCGGGAGTTGGAGCCCGAGCGAGCGTCCGCTCGGGTCGGCCGCCAGCGCGGGCAGCGGGTTGGGAAGGGTCGCCATGACGCCGACTCTAGGTGCAGGCACTGACAGCGGGTCGGGGCGCGGCGGGCTAGCGGGTGACGAAACCGGTGAAGGCGGCCCAGGCTGCGGGGGCGACCTGGAGGGTGGGTCCGTTCGCTCCGGGATTCTTGGAGTCCCGGACGTGGACGGTGTGGGGGCAGGCGGCGATCTCGACGCATGCGCCGCCCTCGTCGCTGCTGTGGCTGGACTTACGCCAGGTGTAGGCGACTTCGACGCACTGGCCGCCTTCGCTGCCACTGTAGGACGACTTGAACCACTGAAGTGCTTCGGCGCTCATTGCTCTCCTAGCAGACGGTCCAGCAGGGTCAGCGAGTCCTGAGCGGTCAGGGCCTGTGTCCGCAGCATCGCATACTTGCGCGCCAGGATGGACACCTCGTCCGGGTCGGAGACCCACTGGCTGCCGCGTTGCGACTCGGTGTAGGCGAGGTGCTGGTGGTCCGGGGTCTCGAGGAGGGTGAAAGGGCCGTCGAGACCGGCGTGGTGAGGGCTGTCGAGGCGGAGGAACTGGAGGGACAGGCCAGGTAGTTCCGCCAGTCCGCGCAGATGACGCAACTGTTCCTTCCGTGTCTCCGGCGTGCCGATCTCCAGACGCAGCACTGGCTCCCACACCGCGAAGCTGAGCGTGGGCGGGATCTTGCGGCACAGGATCGCTTGACGCTCGACACGTGCTGCGGTGCGGGTGTCGATCTCGTCCGAGTCGAAGGCGGGGACGCGTTCACGCAGTACGGCGCGGGCGTACGCCTCGGTCTGGAGCAGGCCGGGCAGGACGGCGTTGTCGTACCAGGACAGCGCGATGGCCTCCCGCTCGTGCTGGACGTACAGCTCCGCCCACATCGGGAACTGGTCGATCTCCGGCAGGTTCGCCACCCCTGCCGCCAACAGCCCGCGCGTGTCCAGGAGTTCGTCCAGCAGCTCCGCCAGATCCGGCTTCAGCGGCCGTCGGCCCTGCTCGATCGAGGCGACCGTCTCCTCGTCGAGCATCAGCCGCTCGCCGAGCTCACGCTGGGTCAGGCCCGCCGCCCGCCGGGCCGTCCCGACCTGGACGCCCAGCATCTTCATGGCCGAGAGGTTCTTCTTCCGCGGCGCTTTCCTGGAGTTCATACCGGTCCGACTCCCCACACCCGCCCGTACACGATCCGGTGGGAACCCGTACAAAAAATCAGTACGGACTCACTCCCTGATCGACGATAGTGACTCTCCGCAACTCTTGTGTCGTGAACGAGACGATCCAACTCCCCCTCCTGAGGGAGAAGTTCTTCCGTCGTGAACGCCGGTCCGTGCCCGCTGCCAGGCGGTTCGCGTACGAGGCGCTGGACGGCTGGGGGCTCGCCGGAACCGAGGTCGGGGACGACGCGTTGCTGTGCGTGAGCGAGCTGGTGACCAACGCGCTGGTGCACGGGGTGCCGCCCGGACGGCACTTCCTGGTGTTCCTGCGCTGCGACGGGCGTGTGCTGCGGATGGAGGTGCACGACAGCGGGCCCGGTGTGCCGCGGATCGTGGACGACCGGGACGAGGGCGGACGGGGGCTGCTGCTGGTCGCCGCGCTGTCCGACAGGTGGGGCGTGGCCGAGCGGGAACTCGGCAAGGTGGTGTGGTGCGAGTTCGGGTGCGGGCGGCCCGCGGGGTGATCCGTGCGCGCCTGCCTGCTCTTCGAGCGGGCCTGGGCCCAGAGCCGGGAGGCCTGGGCCCAGGGGGCCGCCGGGTGTCAGAGCCGCTCGGGCGTCCTGATGCCCAGGAGGTCCATGCCCTTGTGCAGGGTGCGGGCCGTCAGGTCGACCAGGAACAGGCGGTTCTCCGTCTGCTCCGGGGTCTCGGCCTTCAGGACCGGGCACTGGTCGTAGAACGTGGTCAGCAGCGACGCGAGCTGGTACAGGTACGACGCCAGCTTGTGCGGCTCGTGGCTCGCCGCCACCTCCAGCACCGTCTCGCCGAACTGGTCCAGGTGCAGGCCCAGCGCCCGCTCCGCCGGGGCCAGTTCCAGCTCCGGGTGGGCGGTGGGACGGGCCTCGCCCGCCTTGCGCAGGATCGACTTGATCCGGGCGTAGGCGTACTGGAGGTAGACGGACGTGTCGCCGTTCAGCGACACCATCTGGTCCAGGTCGAACTTGTAGTCGCGCACCGCCGACGTCGACAGGTCCGCGTACTTCACGGCGCCGATGCCGACGTACCGGCTGTTCTCGACGATCTCCTGCTCGGACAGGCCGACCTTCTCGGCCTTCTCCCGGACCACGGACGTCGCCCGCTCGACCGCCTCGTCGAGGAGGTCGACCAGCTTGACCGTCTCGCCCTCACGGGTCTTGAACGGCTTGCCGTCCTTGCCGAGGACCGTGCCGAAGGCGAGCTGGAACGCCTTGACGTCGTCGTTCAGCCAGCCGGCCCGCCGGGCGGTCTCGAAGACCATCCGGAAGTGCAGCGCCTGCCGGGCGTCCACCACGTACAGCAGCGAGTTCGCCTTCAGGTTGAAGACGCGGTCGCGGATCGCGGACAGGTCGGTGGCCGCGTAGCCGTAGCCGCCGTCGGACTTCTGCACGATCAGCGGGACCGGGTTGCCGTCCGGGCCCTTGATGTCGTCGAAGAACACGCACAGCGCGCCCTCGGAGCGGACCGCGACGCCGGACTCCTCCAGCAGCCGGCAGGTCTCCGCGAGCATGTCGTTGTAGCCGGACTCGCCGACGATGTCCGGGTCCCGGATCTCCATGTCCAGCTTCTCGAAGACGGAGAAGAAGTAGATCTTCGACTCGTCCACGAACTTCTGCCAGACGGCGAGCGTGTGCGGGTCCCCGGCCTGGAGGTCCACGACCCTGCGCCGGGCCCGCGTCTTGAACTCCTCGTCGGAGTCGAAGAGCTTGCGGGCCGCCTTGTAGAGCCGGTCGAGGTTCGACATCGCCTCCTCGCCGCTCACCTCGGCCGACTTGTGGTCCAGCTCGTGCGGGTGCTCGTCCAGGAACTGGATGAGCATGCCGAACTGGGTGCCCCAGTCGCCGATGTGGTGACGCCGTACGACGCTCTCGCCGGTGAACTCCAGGAGCTGGACGACCGCGTCGCCGATCACCGCCGAGCGCAGATGGCCGACGTGCATCTCCTTGGCCACGTTCGGCTGGGCGTAGTCGATCACCGTGGTGCCCGGGTGCGCGGCGAACGGCACGCCGAGGCGGTCGCTGTCCGCGTACCGCGCGGCCAGGTTCTCGGTGATCGCCCGGTCGGCGATCGTGATGTTCAGGAAGCCGGGCCCGGAGACCTCGATGTCCTTGATGACGTCACCCGACCGGACCTGCTCGACGACCTGCGTCGCCAGCTCCCGCGGGTTGGCCTTGGCCTTCTTCGCGAGCGCCAGGATGCCGTTCGCCTGGAAGTCCGCCCGGTCGCTTCGGCGCAGCAGCGGGTCCGCGGAACCGGCGTCCGGCAGGGCTGCCGAGAGGGCCGTCGCGAGCTGCTGCTGTACGGAGTCGCTGAGGGACGTGACCGAGGCCATGGGATGGATGCCGTTCTCCTCGTGGAATGGATAGACCCGCCCAGTATCCCACGGGGGGTAAAGCGGTTTTCCCAGGCGCGTGGTGGTCTGGGAGAATGGGGACGGTCAGTACCCCAGACAATTCCTTCAGAAAAAGAGGACGTGCCGATCGTGGCTCAGAGCGCCGAGACCACCGACTGGGTCTCCCGTTTCGCGGACGAGGTCATCGAGGAGTCGGAGCGTCGGGCCCCGGGCAAACCGGTCGTCGTGGTCGCGTCCGGTCTCTCCCCCTCCGGTCCCATCCACCTGGGCAACCTCCGCGAGGTCATGACCCCTCATCTCGTCGCCGACGAGATCCGCCGACGGGGCCGGCAGGTCCGGCACCTGATCTCCTGGGACGACTACGACCGCTACCGCAAGGTGCCGCAGGGCATCCCGGGCGTCGACGACTCCTGGGCCGAGCACATCGGCAAGCCGCTGACCTCCGTCCCGGCCCCGAAGGGCTCCTCGTACCCGAACTGGGCGGAGCACTTCAAGGCCGCCATGGTGGAGGCGTTGGCCGAGCTGGGCGTCGAGTTCGACGGGATCAGCCAGACCGAGCAGTACACCGCCGGTACCTACCGCGAGCAGATCCTGCACGCGATGAAGCACCGCGGTGACATCGACGCGATCCTCGACCAGTACCGCACCAAGAAGGCCCCGGCGAAGAAGCAGCAGCAGGGCCAGAAGCCGGTCGACGAGGCCGAGCTGGAGGCCGCGGAGGGCTCCGGCGCGGCCGCGGAGGACGACGGCAGCGCCGGTTCCGCCGGGTACTTCCCGTACAAGCCGTACTGCGGCAACTGCGAGAAGGACCTGACCACGGTCACCTCCTACGACGACGACACCACCGAGCTGACGTACAGCTGCAACGAGTGCGGCTTCTCCGAGACCGTCCGGCTGAACGAGTTCAACCGCGGCAAGCTGGTCTGGAAGGTCGACTGGCCGATGCGCTGGGCGTACGAGGGCGTCGTCTTCGAGCCGAGCGGTGTCGACCACTCCTCGCCCGGGTCGAGCTTCCAGGTCGGCGGCCAGATCGTCGGCATCTTCGGCGGCAAGCAGCCCATCGGGCCGATGTACGCGTTCGTCGGCATCAGCGGCATGGCGAAGATGTCGTCGTCGAAGGGCGGTGTGCCCACCCCGGGCGACGCGCTGAAGATCATGGAGCCGCAGCTGCTGCGCTGGCTGTACGCCCGCCGCAGGCCCAACCAGTCCTTCAAGATCGCCTTCGACCAGGAGATCCAGCGTCTCTACGACGAGTGGGACAAGCTCGACGCCAAGGTCGCCGACGGCTCCGCGCTCCCGGCGGACGTCGCCGCCCACGCGCGCGCGGTGCGCACCGCGGACGGCGAGCTGCCGCGCACGGCCCGGCCGCTGCCGTACCGGACGCTGGCCTCGGTCGCGGACATCACCGCCGGGCACGAGGACCAGGCGCTGCGCATCCTGTCCGAGCTCGACCCGCACAACCCGCTGGGCTCGGTGGACGAGGCCCGTCCGCGCTACGACAAGGCCGAGGCGTGGATCAACACCCACGTCCCCGCCGACCAGCGGACCATCGTGCGCGAGGAGCCGGACGCGGAGCTGCTGAAGTCCCTCGACGAGGACGCCCGGCAGTCGCTGCGGCTGCTGGCCGACGGGCTGGCCGAGCACTGGTCGCTCGACGGTCTGACCCACCTCGTCTACGGCGTTCCCAAGGTCCAGGCCGGCTTCTCCGCCGACGCCACGCCGAAGGAGCTCCCGCCGGAGATCAAGACCGCCCAGCGCACGTTCTTCGCGCTGCTGTACCACCTGCTCGTCGGCCGTGACACCGGCCCGCGTCTGCCCACGCTGCTGCTGGCGGTGGGCCAGGAGCGGGTGCGGGCGCTGCTCGGCGAGTAGCCGCCCTCGGCACTACGACGACGGGGCGCCCGGTGTTC
>NZ_JBEOWS010000170.1:0-20086 GCF_040296125.1 Streptomyces sp. NPDC002265
GCCGGTGCCGGCACCGGCACCGGCACCGGCACCGGACGGTGTATCCGGCAAGTGAGCCGGACACGTCCGGGAGGTGAGCTCCTCACCTTCCAGCGCCCCGCGATCGGCCGGTCAGCCGCCCGTCAGTGCAGCGTCAACCGCCCGTGCTGCCATGGTCGTATCTCAGCCAAGGGAGCATGTGGTGCACGGACTTCAACAGCTCGCCGAAAGCGCGGGCAGGACCCTGGAGGACGCGCCGGCGTCGGAGATCGTGCGCTGGGCGGCGGAGACCTTCGGTGACCGGTTCTGCGTGACGTCGTCGATGGAGGACGCGGTCGTGGCGCATCTGGCGGCCCGGGTGAAGCCGGGAGTGGCCGTGGTCTTCCTCGACACCGGCTATCACTTCCCGGAGACCATCGGCACCCGCGACGCGGTGGCCGCGGTGATGGACGTCGACGTCATCACCCTCACCCCCCGGCAGACGGTCGCCGAGCAGGACGCGCAGTACGGGCCGAGGCTGCACGAGCGCGACCCCGACCGCTGCTGCGCGCTGCGCAAGGTCGCGCCGCTGGCCGAGGGGCTGAAGGCGTACGACGCCTGGGCCACGGGACTGCGCCGGGACCAGTCGCCGACCCGCGCGAACACCCCGGTCGTCGGATGGGACGCCGAGCGGCAGAAGGTGAAGGTGTCCCCGATCGCCCGCTGGACACAGGCAGACCTGGAGGCGTACGTGGCAGAGCACTCGGTGCTCACCAATCCCCTGCTGACGGACGGATATCCGTCCATCGGCTGCGCCCCCTGCACCCGCCGGGTGCAGGGCGGCGAGGACGCGCGGGCCGGGCGCTGGTCGGGCCTGGGGAAGACGGAATGCGGGTTGCACTCATGACGGCCCGGTCCGCGGCCGCGCTGCGGCATCTCGATGTGCTGGAGTCCGAGGCGGTGCACATCTTCCGGGAGGTGGCCGGGGAGTTCGAGCGCCCGGTCCTGCTCTTCTCCGGCGGCAAGGACTCGATCGTCATGCTGCACCTGGCGCTGAAGGCGTTCGCCCCCGCGCCGGTCCCGTTCGCGCTGCTGCACGTGGACACCGGGCACAACTTCCCCGAGGTGCTGGAGTACCGCGACCGGACCGTCGCCGAGCACGGGCTGCGGCTGCACGTCGCGTCGGTGCAGGACTACATCGACCGCGGGGTCCTGCGCGAACGCCCGGACAGCACCCGCAACCCGCTCCAGACCCTGCCGCTGACGGAGAAGATCGCCGCCGAGCGGTTCGACGCCGTGTTCGGCGGCGGGCGCCGGGACGAGGAGAAGGCCCGCGCCAAGGAGCGAGTGTTCTCGCTGCGGGACGAGTTCGGCGGCTGGGACCCGCGCCGCCAGCGCCCCGAGCTGTGGAACCTCTACAACGGCCGGCACGCCCCCGGCGAGCACGTCCGGGTGTTCCCGCTGTCCAACTGGACCGAACTCAACGTGTGGCAGTACATCGCCCGCCACGGCATCGCGGTCCCGGAGATCTACTACGCCCACGAACGCGAGGTCTTCCACCGCGGCGGCATGTGGCTCAGCGCGGGGATCTGGGGCGGCCCGAAGGAGGCCGAGGCCGTCGAGAAGCGGATGGTGCGTTTCCGTACGGTCGGCGACATGTCCTGCACCGGGGCCGTCCTGTCGCACGCACGCACCGTGGAGGACGTGATCGCCGAGATCGCGGGGTCGAGGGTGACCGAGCGCGGGGCGACCCGGGCCGACGACCGGCTCTCGGAGGCCGCCATGGAGGACCGCAAGCGCGAGGGGTACTTCTGATGACGGCCGACACCACGACCGTGGCCACGGCGGGGCTGCTGCGCTTCGCCACCGCCGGATCCGTCGACGACGGCAAGTCGACGCTGGTCGGGCGACTGCTGCACGACTCCAGATCGGTGCCGGCGGACCAGCTGGAGGCCGTCGAGCGCGCCTCCCGCAGCCGCGGCCAGGACGGGCCGGACCTGGCCCTGCTCACCGACGGCCTGCGGGCCGAACGCGAACAGGGCATCACCATCGACGTCGCGTACCGCTACTTCACCACCGCCCGGCGGGGTTTCATCCTGGCCGACACTCCGGGGCACGTGCAGTACACCCGCAACATGGTCACCGGCGCCTCCACCGCCGAGCTGGCGATCATCCTGGTGGACGCGCGCAACGGCATCGTGGAGCAGACGCGCAGGCACACCCTCATCGCCGCGCTGCTGCGCGTGCCGCACGTGGTCCTCGCCGTCAACAAGATGGACCTGGCGGACTACGCCGAGCCCGTCTTCGCCGCGATCGCCGAGGAGTTCACGGCGTACGCCCACGCGCTGGGGATCGGCGAGGTCACGGTCGTCCCGGTGTCCGCGCTGCGGGGCGACAACGTGGTCAGCGCCTCCGCCCACATGGACTGGTACGGCGGACCCACCGTGCTGGAGCACCTGGAGACGGTCCCGGTGCGCTCCGACCCCGCGCGGCTCCCGGCACGCTTCCCCGTGCAGTACGTCATCCGCCCGGGGACCCGGCAGCACCCCGACTACCGGGCCTACGCCGGGCAGATCGCCTCCGGCGTGCTGCGCACCGGCACCCGTGTCGTCGTACTGCCCTCCGGGCGCTCGTCCGTCGTCACCGGCATCGACCTGCTGGGCGAGCGGGTCGAGGAGGCCAGGGCCCCGCAGTCGGTGTCCCTGCTGCTCGCCGACGACCTCGACATCTCCCGGGGCGACCTGATCGTCCCGGTCACCGACGTGCCGCCGGTCACGCGGGACGTCGACGCCACCGTCTGCCAGCTCACCGACCGTCCGCTGCGGGTCGGCGCGCGGGTGCTGCTCAAGCACACCACCCGCACCGTGCCGGCCGTGGTCAAGGAGATCCCGAGCCGCTACGCGCTGGACGGCTCCGCCCTCCATCCGCTGCCCGGCCTGCTGACCGCCAACGACATCGGCCGGGTCGTGCTGCGCACCGCCGAGCCGCTGGCCCTCGACGGATACGCCGACAACCGCCGTACCGGCTGCTTCCTGCTGCTGGACCCGGCCGACGGCGCCACGCTCACCGCCGGCATGGCGGGCGAGTCCTTCGCCGCCCGGCCCGGCGGGGGCGACGGGAGGGCGTCCTCGTGAGGAACCGTGGCCCCGCCGCCGCGACCGTGCTCGTGCTGCTCGCCCTGCTGTGCGCCTGCGGCTACGGCTCGCGGCGGGACCAGGGGTACGACCGGGCGCCCGTCGCCGCGGGCGCGAAGAAGACCGACGGGCTGGACGCGGTGACGATCGGCTACTTCCCGAACCTCACCCACGCCACCGCCCTGGTCGGGGTGGAACGGGGCCTGCTGCAACGCGAGCTCGGGGGCACCCGGCTCAGGACCGCCGTCTTCAACGCCGGGCCGTCGGAGATCGAGGCGCTGAACTCCGGTTCGATCGACATGGGCTGGATCGGGCCCTCGCCGGCCGTCAACAGCTACGTGGTCTCGGGGGGCAGGAGCCTGCGCATCGTCAGCGGCTCCGCCTCCGGCGGGGTGAAGCTGGTGGTCGACCCCCGGAAGATCAAGTCGCTGGGGGACGTCAGGGGCAGCCGGATCGCCACCCCGCAACTGGGCAACAGCCAGGACGTGGCGTTCCTGAACTGGATCGCCGAGCGGGGCTGGAAGGTCGACCCGCAGTCCGGCCGGGGCGACGTCTCGGTCGTCCGCACCGACAACCGGATCACCCCCGACGCCTTCAGGTCCGGGGCGATCGACGGCGCCTGGGTGCCGGAGCCGACGGCGTCCAAGCTGGTCGCCGAGGGCGGCCGGGTGCTGCTCGACGAGTCGGCGCTGTGGCCGGACCACCGGTTCGTGATCACGAACCTGGTCGTGTCGCAGCGCTTCCTCGCCGCCCACCCCGAGGCGGTCGAGGCCGTGCTGCGCGGCTCGGTGCGCACCAACGCCTGGATCAACGCTCATCCGGACGCGGCGAGGGCGACGGCGAACGCGGCGCTGCGCCGGCTGTCCGGCAAGGCGCTGCCGCCGGACGTCGTCGACCCGGCGTTCCGGTCCATCCGGGTCACCGACGACCCGCTGGCCGCCACCCTCGCCGTCCAGGCCGAGCACGCGGTACGGGCCGGTCTGCTGGACCGGCCCGATCTGCGCGGGATCTACGACCTCGCACCGCTGCGCCGGGTTCTCGCGGCCGAGGGCGGACCGACCGTCGACGACGCCGGGCTCGGCATCCGGTAAGACCCAGCCACCGAGGAGGTGCCGAGGATGGAGACCACCACCCTCACCCTGGCCACCGCCGCGACCGACGCGGCGGCCGGTTTCGCCGCGCGGATCGCGCACGTCTCGAAGTCGTTCCGCGACGGCTCCGCCCGGCAGCTCGTCCTGGACGACATCAGCCTCGATGTCGCGCCGGGCGAGTTCGTCACGCTGCTGGGGGCCTCCGGCTGCGGGAAGTCCACGCTGCTCGGCCTGCTCGCCGGACTGGACCGGCCGAGCGCCGGGGAGATCAGCACTCCGGCCGGCCGGCCGGCGCTGATGTTCCAGGAACACGCCCTGTTCCCCTGGCTCTCGGCCGGCCGCAACATCGAACTGGCGCTGAAACTGCGCGGGATGCCCCGTGGCGAGCGGCGGGCGCGGGCCGAGGAGCTGCTGGAACTGGTCCGGCTCAAGGGCGCGTACGGCAAACGGGTGCACGAGCTGTCCGGCGGGATGCGCCAGCGCGTCGCGCTCGCCCGCGCCCTCGCCCAGGACAGCCGGCTGCTGCTGATGGACGAGCCGTTCGCGGCCCTCGACGCCATCACCCGGGACGTGCTGCACGACGAGCTGACCCGCATCTGGCAGGAGACGGGCCTGTCCGTGCTGTTCGTCACCCACAACGTCCGTGAGGCCGTGCGGCTCGCCCAGCGGGTGGTGCTGATGTCCTCGCGTCCCGGCCGCATCGCCCGCCAGTGGCAGGTCGGCATCGACCAGCCCCGCCGGATCGAGGACGCCACCGTCGCGGAGCTGTCCCTGGAGATCACCGAGGAACTGCGAGGGGAGATCCGCCGTCATGGCCGGCACTGACGCCGCCGAGGCGACCGGCGGCAGCGACCTGGCCGGGCTGGAGGCCGGGCTGGACGCGCTGGAGACCCCGCGCACCCGCCGCCGGCCGCTGCGCGAGACGCTGCTGCGCAGCGTGCTGCCGCCGGCCGTCGCCGTCGCACTCGTCCTGGCCCTCTGGCAGCTGCTGGTGTCGGCGCACGTCACCGACTCCTACCGGCTCCCCGCGCCCTCGGCCGTCTGGCACGAGGTCACCGAGGCCTGGCTGCGCGGCACCCTGTTCGGCTACATCTGGACGTCCGTCTCGCGCGGGCTGTCCGGCTTCCTGCTCGCGCTGCTGGTCGGCACCCCGCTGGGCCTGCTGGTGGCCCGGGTGCGGCTGGTGCGCGCCGCCGTCGGCCCGGTCCTGTCCGGCCTGCAGTCGCTGCCCTCGGTCGCCTGGGTGCCGCCGGCCGTGCTGTGGCTGGGCCTGAACGACTCGATGATGTACGCGGTGATCCTGCTCGGCGCCGTCCCCTCCATCGCCAACGGCCTCGTCTCCGGGGTCGACCAGATCCCGCCGCTGCACCTGCGGGCCGGCCGCACCCTGGGCGCCACCGGCCTGCGCGGACTGCGGCACATCGTGCTCCCGGCCGCGCTGCCCGGCTATGTGGCCGGGCTCAAGCAGGGCTGGGCGTTCTCCTGGCGCTCGCTCATGGCCGCCGAGATCATCGCCTCCTCCCCCGATCTCGGCGTCGGCCTGGGCCAGTTGCTGGAGAACGGCCGCAACACCAGCAGCATGCCGACGGTGTTCTTCGCCATCCTCCTGATCCTGCTGGTGGGCATCACCGTGGACCTGCTGGTCTTCAGCCCGCTGGAGCGCCATGTGCTGCGCTCGCGCGGCCTGTTGGTGAAGAGCTGAACGCGATGCGCCCGTCGGCCCTGCTGGTCGTGGCCCACGGCAGCCGGGACCCGCGGCACGCGGCCACCGTGCGGGCGCTGGTCGGCCGGGCGCGGGCGCTGCGGCCGGGCCTGCGGGCGGGGACGGCCTTCCTGGAGTTCGGCACCCCGTCGGTGCGTTCGGCGCTGGAGCGCCTGGCCGCCGACGGGGTACGGGACGTCGTCGCCCTGCCGCTGCTGCTCACCCGGGCCTTCCACGCCAGGACCGACATCCCCGCCGTCCTGGCCGACGCCCCGGCCTCGCTGCGGGTGCGCCGGGCCGCGGTCCTGGGGCCCGACCCCCTGCTCGTCGCCGCCCTCGAGCGCCGGCTCGCCGAGGCCGGGCTGCGCCGGTCCGAGCGGGCGTCGACCGGCGTCGTGCTCGCCGCGGCGGGCTCCACCGACCCGGAGGCGAACGCGGCGATCGCAGCCATCGCGCGGGAGTGGCGGCGCAGCACCGGTTGGTGCGCCGTGCGGCCCGCGTTCGCCTCCGGCTCCTCGCCCCGCACCGTGGACGTCGTCCGTGCGCTGCGCGCCGACGGCGTGCCGCGGGTGGCCGTCGCGCCCTACGTCGTCGCGCCCGGCCGGCTCTCCGAGCGGATCGCGGCCCAGGCCGCGGGGGCGGATCTGCTGGCCCCTGTGCTGGGCGCGGCCCCGGAGCTGGCACGGCTGCTGCTGCGCCGCTGGGCGCAGGCGGTGACGGCCGTACCCGAGCAGGACTTGAGCAGCGGACGAGACCACAGTGTGACGCTCCACGCATGAGGTTCACCATTCTTGGAGCGATCGGAACCGTGGTCGACGAGCGCTTCGTCGCCGTCACCGGGGCCCGCCAGCGGATTCTGCTGACGACCCTCCTGCTCACCGCTGGCCGGCTGCTGCCGAGCGAGCAGCTGTACGCCGAACTCTGGGGCGAGGACCCGCCCGAGCTGGTCGAGAACGCCCTCCAGGCCCATGTGTCCCGGCTGCGCCGCACCCTGCGGCGGCACGCGGGCGACGGACAGGCGCCCGCGCTGATCGGCCACCCTTCCGGCTATCAGCTGGTCGTGCCGCCCATGGACGTGGACGTGCACGTCTTCCGGGAGCGGCTGGCGCGGGCCCGCTCCGCGGCCGAGCGGGACCCGGCCATGTCCAGGGAACTTCTGGAGTCGGCGCTGGAGCTGTGGCGGGGGCCGTTGCCGCAGGAGGTGGCCGCCAGCCCGCTGTGCCGCAGCGCGTCCGTGCAGCTGGACGAGGAGTACCTGAGCGCGCTGGAGTCCCGGCTGGAGCTGGAGCTGCGGTTCGGGCCGCCCGCCGATGTGATCAGCGAGCTGCGCCGGTTCGGTGTGATGCACCCCTGGCGGGAGCGCATCACCGAGCTGCTGATGCTGGCGCTGTACCGGACCGGGCGGCAGGCCGAGGCCGTCGAGACGTACAACGCGACCCGCAGCCGGCTCGTCGACGAGCTCGGTATCGAGCCCTCGCCCCGGCTGCGGGACCTGTTCCGGCGGATACTCAATCAGGAACCCGCGCTGGAGCACCGAAGAGGCATGGTGCTCAGTCTGGACGAGTGACCGAGGCCTGCGCCGCCGCGGGCGCCACCTCGACGGGCACCGCCCGCTCGCCGCCGTCCCGTCCGGCGAGCCTGCGGTAGGTGTCCGCCCTGTTGGTGCGCAGCCACCAGGCGTAGCCCGCGCCGAGCAGCGCGAGGGCGGGCAGGGTCCAGGGCAGCGCGCCGACCACCGGGGAGTCGGTGCCGGTCAGCAGCGAGTAGTTGCCCAGGACCAGCCAGACGGTCGCGGTGAGACCGGCGAAGGCGAGCAGCGGGGCCACCAGCCCCTGCCAGACGCCGGCCCCGCCACCACGCCGCAGCAGGCCGACGACCGACAGGGCGGCGGCGGCCTGGAGCACGATGATGCCGAGGGTGCCGAGCCCCAGCATGCTGGTCGTCATGTCGGCGTACGGGTCCAGGCCCGCCGCCGCGAACACGGCCACCGCGACGAGGTTGAGCGCGGACTGGAGGGTGCTCGCCCGGTGCGGGGAGCCGTGGCGGGGGTGGCGCGCGGACAGTGCGGTGGGCAGCAGGCCGTCCGTGGCCAGGACGTGGGCGTAGCGGTTGGCCGCGCTGTGCAGGGCGAGGGTGGCGGCGAAGAGGCTGGTGCACAGCAGCACTTCGAGGACGGTCCGCCCGGCGGTGCCCAGGTAGTCCCCGGCCAGGACGAAGAACAGGTCGCCGAGCTGTGCGCCGGCCGTCGCGCGTACGTTGCGGGCGCCGACGGCGCCCACGGCCAGCCAGCTGGTGAGGGTGTAGAAGACCGAGATGAGCACGACGGCGGCGTAGGTGGCGCGGACCACGTTGCGCCGCGGGTTGCGGGCCTCGCCGCCGTAGAGCGCCGCGGACTCGAAGCCGATGAACGACACGAAGGCGAACATCATGGCGACGCCGAGCCCGGGTCCGGTCGCCTGGTGGCCGAAGGAGGCCGCGGGCAGTGCGGAGGCGCCGTGCCGGACGAGTACGGCGATGTCCAGGGCCAGCAGGACGCCGGTCTCGCCGATCATGAGCAGGGCGAGCAGCCGGGCGCTGAGCGTGATCTCCCGGTGGCCGAGCACGGCGACCAGGGCCACCCCGGCCAGCGCGCACACCTCCCACGAGACGTGGTAGCCGTGGGAGGCCAGGACCAGGCGGGTGAAGTAGCCCTGGGCGCCGACGAGTCCGATGGTGGCGGCGTTGTAGGAGAGCACGGCGATGAATCCGCCGGCCACGGCGGCCGGCCTGCCGAGCCCGTCGGCGATGGAGGTGTAGAAGCCGCCGGAGCCGCCGGTTCGGCGGGCGCTGACCGCGTAGCCGACGGCGAAACACAGCAGGGTCAGCCCGGCGAAGGCGAACGCGGCGGGGACGCCGGGGCCGTTGCCGACCGCGAAGGCCAGCGGCACGGTGCCCACCATGGCGGACAGCGGTGCGGCGGCGGCGACGATGACGAAGACGATGTGCCAGGTGCTCAGGTGCGTCCGGGAAGTGCTGGAGCGTAGCTGTGACATGGTCGGCTCCGGGGAGGAGGGGCTCGGTCGGGTCAGGCCGCGGCGAAGGCGAGCACCGCGTTCTGGCCGCCGAAACCGAAGGAGTTGGACACGGCCAGCGGGATGTCGAGCGGGACGGCCGCGGTGGCGGCCTCGATGTGGATCTTCGGGTCGAGCGTGGTCAGGCCGGCGGTGGGGGGCACCAGGGCGTGCTCGACGCTCAGCACGGTGAAGGCGGCCTCCACGGCCCCGGCGGCACCCAGCAGATGTCCGGTGACGCCCTTGGTGGAGGTGACCAGCGGTGCGTGCGGCAGCACCCGGCTGAGCACCTGGGCCTCCACCAGGTCGTTGAGCCGGGTCGAGGTGCCGTGGGCGTTGACGTGCGCGACGTCCTCGGGTGTCGCGCCCGCGTCGGCGAGCGCGGCACGCAGGGCGGCCTCGGCGCCGGCGCCGGTGGGGTGCGGGGAGGTCATGTGGTGGGCGTCGGCGGAGATGCCGTGGCCGACGAGCCGGGCCCGGGTGCGGGCGCCGCGGGCGCGGGCGTCGCCGGCGCGTTCCAGGACGAGTACGCCGCTGCCCTCGGCGGCGACGAAGCCGTCCCGGTCGACGTCGAACGGCCGGGACGCCCGCGCCGGGTCGTCGCCGCGCTGCGAGAGCGCGCCCATCTGCGCGAACCCCGCCATCACCAGGGGGGTGATCATGGCTTCGCTGCCGCCGGCCAGGGCGATGTCGCACCGGTCGAGCAGCAGGAGGTCGCGTGCGGTGCCGATGGCCGTGGCGCCGGAGGCGCAGGCGGTGGCCACCACCAGGTTGGGCCCGGTGGCGCCGAGTTCGATGGCGGTCTGCCCGGCCAGCATGTTGGGCAGCTGCATGGGCAGCAGCAGGGGGGAGACCCGGGTCGGGCCGTCGCGGAGCAGCACCTGGTGCTGGGCCTCCACGGTCTCGGGCCCGCCGTCGGCGCAGCCGAGGACCACGGCCACCCGGGCGCCGTCCCAGTGCCTCGGGTCCAGGCCCGCGTCCGCCACCGCCTCCGCCGCGGCGACCAGGGCGAACTGGGTGAACCGGTCGAGCCGGTGGGCTCTGCGGCCGCCGAGCAGCGCCTCGCCGTCGAAACCGGGCACCCGGCAGGTGATGCCCGTCGGGCCCGGGGGCAGCGCCGGGTCCGGGGCCGCGGCCGGCCGGCCGGCGCACACCGTACGCCAGCTGGCCGCCGTACCGATGCCGCCGGGGGTGACCAGGCCGATGCCGGTGACGGCGATGTCCGCCGCGGGCCGGGGCGGACGGCCGGCCGCGCCGTTCACACGCCCGCCCGCCGGCTCTCGATCAGCTCGACCATCGCGCCGATGGAGTCGGTCGCGATCAGTTCGTCGTCGCTGACGGTGACGTCCAGTTCCTGTTCGAGCAGCAGCGAGAGCTCGACCAGAGCGAGCGAGTCCAGGTCGATGTCCTCCCTGGTCGCGCCGGGGGTGACCTTGTCCGGGTCCACCTTGAGCTTGCTGACGAGCATTTCCTTGACGATCTCGAACATGGCTGTCCTCCTTGACGGTGTGAGAGCTCCGGACAGAAGTGGGGTCCGATCAGCGGACGGTGTCCGGTGCGTGCGATCGCAAGGCGCCGGAAGGTCCTTGTAGCGGAGCTACCAGGGCCTTTCGGCAACGCGGCGAGCGTGCGTGCCGGGCGCCGCCCGCCGGGCCCCACTTCTGTCCGGAGCTCTTAGGGGGTACGCGGATCGGTCACCGGCCCCAGCTGCGGCCAGCTCAGCGTGGTCGCGCCCCAGGCCAGGCCGCCGCCGAAGGCGGTGAGCAGGACCCGGTGGCCGGGGCGCAGCCGGCCGTCGGCGGCGGCGTCGGCGAGCAGCAGCGGGACGGACGCCCCGCCGGTGTTGCCCAGGTAGGCGATGTTGGTCAGCTGCCGTTCGGCGGGAATCCCGAGCCGTTCGGCGACGGTGTCGAGGATGCGGGCGTTGGCCTGGTGGGCGGCGAGCCGGTCGACCTGCTCGGTGGTCCACCCGGCGCGGGCGAGCGCCTGCCCGCTCGCGGCGGTCATCCGCTCGACGGCGTGCCGGTAGGTGTCGCGGCCGCGCATCCGGAAGTACTGCTCGCCCGGTGCGTGCGGGGCGCGCCGGCGGGAACCGCCCGCCGGCACCTCGATCAGGTCGCGGTGTTCGCCGTCGCTGCCGAGCACCATCGGGCCGAGTGCGCCCGGTTCCGCCGGGGTGCCCGCGCGCAGCACCACCGCTCCCGCCCCGTCCGCGAAGATCACCGCGGTGCCCCGGTCCTGCGGGTCGATGATCGTCGTGAAGGCCTCGGCGGCGATCACGAGCACCCGGTCGGCGGTGGCGGAGGCGATCAGTCCGGCGGCGCTGGCCAGTGCGTAGAGGAAGCCGCTGCACACGGCGGCCACGTCGAAGGCGGGGACCGTGCCGACGCCGAGCCGGGCGGCCACCTCGGGGGCGGTCGCGGGGCAGGGCCGGTCGGGGGTGGTGGTGGCCAGGACCACCGCGTCCACCGCGGCCTCGCCCGCGGACTTCAGAGCCCGGCGGCCGGCCTCGACGGCCAGGTCCGAGGTGGCGGTGCCGGCCGACACCATGTGCCGGGTGCGGATGCCGGTCCGGCTGCGGATCCACTCGTCGGAGGTGTCGAGACGTTCGCTGAGGTCGGCGTTGGTGACGCGGCGCGGCGGCACGTGGCCGCCGAGTCCGCAGACGACCGCCGCCCTCACCGTGCGGTCCGGGTGGCGAGGTGGGCGGGGATACCCATGTAGGCCATGCGCTTCTCGGCCATCTGGTCCGTCCACGCCTCGGCCATGTCGTAGCGCTGTTCCGGGGTGGTGCCGAGCATGCGCACGCCCGGCCAGATCTCGTAGTCCCCGATGAGGTCGGCCCGGGCGGCCATGCCCTCCTGGAAGAGTTCCTCGCGGTGCAGCACGAAGGGGCGGTCGGGCAGCCGGTCCCACAGTTCCCGGCCGGCCCGCAGGATCTCCGCCAGGCGCGGCAGATAGTCCGGGTGCGCCTCCAGGTGGTCCTTGAGGATGGTGGCCGCGACCGTGAGGTGACGGATCTCGTCGATGGCCGTGCCCCGGGAGATCTCGCCGGTCGCGGGCGAGAGCGGGGTCCACTTGCGTTCGCTGAGCTCGGCCGCGGGCGCCAGCACCCCCTCGATGACGATGGCGAAGACGGCCACGCCGCCCGCGAAGTCGGCCCGGGTGCGGACGATGTCCCGGGTGAACTCCACGACGGGGTCGAGGATCTGTTTGCGGTAGTCGGCGGCGAGTTCGGCGATGTCCGCGACCAGGGTGGCCGCGGGCATGCCCAGTTCGGCCAGATGGTCGCGGAACACCCGGGCGTGCCGGGCCTCGTCGATGAGCTGGGTGGCGTAGAACTCGAGCTCGGGGATGCCGGGGGCGATGGCGACGTAGTCGGCCAGCAGCCGGGTGGCGAGCTCCTCCGCCAGGCTCCGGAAGCCGAACTCCAGGATCAGTGCCTGGCGCAGCGGCCCCGGCGCGCGCAGGAAGTCCGGCACCGTCGCCCCGGGGGCGTGGCCGGTGACGCCCCGGCCGAGGAGCGTGCCCTGGGCGACCTGGGTGATCCAGTACGGCAGATCGCACTCCGCGGGGCCCAGGGTGAGCTCCATCGCCCCGTCGAGCAGGCCGGGAGCCTCGTCCCAGTCGGCCTCGCGGGCCACCCGGGCCGTGCCGTGTCGCGTGGTCATGGGGTCGTACCGTCCCTTCCGGTCAGGGTGCGCAGGCCGCCGGCGAAGCTGAGCAGCGGGTCTCCGGAGCCGGTGTCGCTCTCCACCACCCGCCCCAGGAGCACTTCGTGGTCGCCGACCGCGATCCGGCCGGCGCCCCGGCAGCTGTAGTGCGCGAGCGTCCCTTCGAGCAGGGGCGCGGTGGTGAGCGGGTCGGGCCGCCAGGCGAACCCGTCGAACTGCGCGGCGCCCAGGGGCCGGCTGCTGTCGGCGAACCAGCGGGCCAGCTCCGCCTGGCCGCCGCCCAGGACGTTCACGGTGAACCAGCCGGCGGCGATGGCGAGTTCGCCGAGCACCGATCCGGCACGCAGGCTGGTGCCCAGGATGAGCGGCCGGGTGGACACCAGCGTGGTGGTCGAGGCCGTGGTGCCGTGCAGCCGGCCCTCGTGACTCACCGTCAGGACGCTGACCGGGGTGGCCAGCCGGCGTACGGCGGTGGTCCGCGCGCCGGTCACTGTGCGGTTTCCGGCTGCCGGCGCGCGGCCTGGGCCGGCCGGGCCGGGACGTGTCCCACGGGCGCCGGGTCACCGGTGTGGCCGACCGGCTTGGGGTGCTTGACCCCGAGGTCGTCCAGCAGCCGCAGATAGCCGGGCTGGCGGACCGGCTCGAAGGGCAGCGAGAACGGCTTGAGGAAGTTGCCGAACAGCCCCCGGTCGCCGAAGAGGTGGAACGGCAGCACCAGCAGCGCCCACTCGGGCCGGACCAGCCAGCACCACAGCGCGGCCACGGCGCCCTGGGTGATGAGGCTGTGCATGACGTTGTACAGGACGTAGTACGCCTTCGGGATCGGTGCGCCGTGGCTGCGCCGGAAGGCGACGGCGCCGGGGATGTAGCCGATCAGGTCGATGTAGAGGAACAGGGCGACGGCGGGCAGCCAGCGGATCTCGCCCGCGTGGGCGATGATCATTCCGGTGGTGACCGCGAGTCCCACCAGGTACTCGGCCCGGTGCAGGGAGAACGTGCGGGGGGTCTCGAAGGGGTTGGCCTGGTCCATGACGCGCTCCTATGCGGTGGCGGGCAGGCCCGCGGCGGAGGTGCCGGGGTCGCCGGGGTCGGGTTCGCCGACGAGCCGTACGCGGGCGAACTGGCCCGCCAGTGCCCAGGCGACGGTCTCCTTGATGACCCGCTCGGCGATCGGGTCGAGGATGCCTTCGAGGCTGGGGATGCCGAAGTCGAACGCACAGGTGAAGCTCACCTCGACGTCGTCGCCCCGCTCGGTGAGCTGCCAGCGGCCGGTGAAGCTGTCGAAGTCGCCCTCGGTCTGCTCGAAGTGGACCTCGCCGTCCTCGGGCTCGAACCGTTCGGTCTCGGTCCAGCGCAGCAGACCGCTGCGGAAGTGCAGCTCCCAGCTGGAGGAGCCGGTCGGCGAGGGGCGGCCCCGGTGCACGGTGGTGGACTGCACGTGCGGGGCGAGCTCGGCGTAGCGCTCCCACTGCACGATCCGTTCGAAGACGTCCGCGCGCCGCTCGTCGTGCACCACCGCGTCCAGTTGCACATGTCGCATGTCAGCTACCGCCTTCCGGCATGGTGGGCGCCATCCGGACGAGATCCCTGGTGGCCTTGTCGAACGCGTCGAGGAGGAAGCGTTCGTCCACCTCGGTGAGCACGGCGGGCGGGGTGAAGCGCACCACCGCACTGCCGTTCATGGAGTGGTTGGCCACCACCCCGTGGTTGAAGAGCTCGATGAGCAGCTCGCCCGCCAGGCCCGGCTCGGCCAGCTCCACGCCGATGAGCAGTCCGCGGCCGCGGACGTCGGTGACCAGGCCGGGCAGGTTGCGCCGGGCGATCGCGGTGATCTCCGGCAGCAGCCGGGCGCCGATGTCCGTGGCCCGGGTGACCAGCCGTTCCTCCTGGACGACCTGGATCGCCGCCTGGACGGCCGCCATCAGCAGCGGCTGCCCGGAGAACGTCCCGGTGTGGACGTAGGGGTCCTTGTCGAAGGGGCGGAACGCCTCCTTGGTGGCGATCGCCGCCGAGACCGGGACCACTCCCCCGCCCAGCGCCTTGCCGACGAGCATGACGTCGGGGCGGACGTCGTCGATGTCGGCGCCCCACCACTCGCCCAGCCGGCCCATGCCGGTCTGCACCTCGTCCAGGACGAGGAAACCCTCGTACTCCCGGACCAGTTCCTCGACCTGCTTGAGATATCCCTTCGGGGGCAGTACGACGCCGCCCTCGCCCTGGACCGGCTCGACGATGACGCAGACCTCGCCGGGGTGGGCGGCCAGCTCGGTACGCAGCGCCCCGGCGTCGCCGTAGGGCAGGTGGACGACGTCGGGCAGCAGCGGACGGAAGGGGTTCTGGTAGACGGCCTTGGCGGTGGCCGACAGCGCGCCCATCGTCTTGCCGTGGTAGCCGCCGAGCATCGAGACGATCCTGGTGCGCCCGTGGGCGCGGGCGAGCTTGAGGCCGGTCTCCACCGCCTCCGTGCCGGAGAGGGCGAAGTGCACGCGCTCCAGCCCCTGGGGGGCGACGGCCGCCAGTGCCTCGGCGGCGCGGGCGACGGTCGGCTCCAGCAGGATCCGGGTGGCGACCGGGTGGGTGTGCAGCTGGTGCTGGACGGCCTCCACGACCCTCGGGTGCCGGGCGCCCATGATGAAGACGCCGTAGCCGCCGCAGTTGAGGAACTGCTCGCCGTCGCTGGTGGTGAGCCAGGCGCCGGCCGAGGCCACCTCCATGTGGCTGCCGAAGAGTTCGGCGAGGGTCGCGCGGCCCTTGCTCAGTCGGGCCCGGTACAGGGCCAGGATGTCCGCCTCGGTGTCCGGCGCCGGGCCCGCGGTGGTGGTCCCGGACGGATCGCTGGTGATGGTCATGGCCCTCCTTCAGGACAGTTCGAGCGGGCCGCCGTCGACGTACTGCACCAGGGCGGCGGCGCTGCCGGCCCGCGACGGCGGGTGGAAGGCGAGCGGGCGCACCGAGGCGGCGAGGCGGGCGTGGTCGGGGTTGCGGATGAAGTCGATGCCGCCGAGGAGTTCGAGCGCCTGGTCGGTGGCACGGGCCAGGTTCGTCTGGGCCGCGAACCGGGCCACGAGCACCGCGGCCACCGCGCCCTCCCCCTCCAGTCCGTCGCGGATCGCGCGCGCCGCGCCCGCCAGCAGTTCGAAGGCGGCCTCGGTCTGGACGACGACCTGGGCCCTCTCCTGCGGGCTGCCCCGGCCGCTGGCCAGCAGCTGCTCGGTCAGTCCCGCGGCCGCTCCCGCGTAGCCGGCGGAGACGAGCAGCTCGAACCAGATGAAGCCGGCGGTCTGCAGGTCGTCGAGCCGGTGCGGGTCCTCGGCCGTGGTCCGCACCACGAGTTCCTCGGGGACCTCGACGTTCTCCAGGCGCACCTCGTCGCTCTGGGCGGCGGCGAGGACGTCGCTGCCCCAGAAGGGGTGCACCGACAGGCCCGGCGTGGTGGCGGGCACCAGGGCCAGGGCCAGTTCCGGCCGTCCGTCCCGGCCGGGCACGGCGATGCTCGCCGTCAGCACGCTCATCGAGCCGGAGAGGCTGCACGGCTTCTTCACGCCGTTGAGGCGGAAGCCGCCCGGCACCGGCTCGGCGGTCACCGACGGGGTGAGGATGTTCTGCTGGGTGCGGCCCTCGGCCCAGCCCGAGGCCAGCAGCCGCTGCTCCGGCACCACGCTGGAGAGCAGCTCCAGCTGCGCGGGGGTGAGCCGGCCGGACTCGGCCGCCAGCGCGTAGAGCATGGCCACGGTGAAGTGGTGCATGGTGACCGCGGCGGCCAGGGAGGGGGAGAGACTGCCGAGGCCGCGCTGCACCTGGACCGCCTCCACGAGACCGGCGCCGTGCCCGTCGTACTCCTTGGGCACCAGCAGCCCGACCCCGCCGTGCGCCCTGAAGAGGTCGAGGACCGGGCTGCCGGGAGCCTCGCGCCGGGCGTACGGGATGTCGGCCAGGGCTTTCAGCAGCCCGGGGTGGTAGCGCTCAACGGCGTCACGGGCCGCGTCGAGGCTGCGCATGGGGATTGCACCTCCGTAGATGGCACGGGTGGGTGGGGAAGGTCAGCCGCCGAAGACCGCGGCGCGCGGGCTGACGTCCTGGGCGATGCTCACGCCCTGGATGTGCGAGGTCTTGAGCATCGGGTAGTTGGCCTCGCCGAAGACGCCGCCGGTCAGTCCGGTGCCGCCGTGGCTGGGCAGATAGGGCAGGAACCCGATGTGGGAGTCGTTCACCTTCAGCAGGCCGCCGTTGCCGACCCGGCGCACGAAGGCGTCGATGACCTCGGGGTCGCGGGCCCACAGCGAGTTGCGCAGGCCGTACTCGTTGGTGTTGACGAAGTCGATGAATCCGTCGAGGAGTTTCTCGTCGTCGGCGGGCTCGGGGACGACGACCGGGATCAGCGGGAAGAACGTCTCGTGGCGTACGACCTCGTGGCTGCGAGCGCCGCTCAGGCCGTTCACCCGTACCACCGTGGGCTGGAGGAAGACTCCGGTGTCGCTGGGGGTGCCGTCGAGTTCGGTGCGGTGCCCGCCGGTGACGAGTTCGGCGCCGGCGTCCAGGGACTGGCGCAGCAGGGCGAAGAACTTCTCGCTGCGCCGCACCGGGGACAGGAGCACGTCCTCGTCCTCCGGATAGCCGGGGCGCACGGCCTCGGCCTGCCGCTTGACCTCGGCGATCAGCTCGTCCGCCCGGTCGGGGTGGACGAGCACCCAGTTGGGCACCATGCAGATCTGTCCGGAGCCGTAGAACGACTCGGCGATCGCCTCGGCCGCGTGCGGGATGTCGGCGTCCCGCCAGACCACCACGCCGTCGTTGCCGGCCAGTTCGAGGATCGGCTTCTTGCCCCGGGCCACGCACCGCTCCTGGAAGCGCAGGCCTTCCTCGGTGCTGCCGATGTAGAAGATGTCCTGGATCTGCGGGCTGAGCAGCCAGCGGTCGATCGTCTGACCGGGGTTGCTGCACACCGCGTTCAGCGTGCCGGGCGGGGCGCCCACCTCGTCCAGCAGCGGGGCAATGAGCTCACGCAGCACGAACATCGTGCTCAGCGCGATGGACCGGGGGGCGCGTACCACCACCGTGTTCCCGGCCATCAGGGCCAGTACCGACAGGGCCGCGCTGGGCGCGGGCGCATTCTGCGGGGGGTTGAAGGCAACCACGCCGTCCGGCTGCCGGCGCACGATGAGCCGGCGCCCGCCGTGCTGGAACTCCGTGTGCATCCGCTGCCGGTACCAGCCGAGGCTCTCCTCGCTGAACACCTGGAGCAGGCAGCTCAGTTCCCAGCGGGCCAGCTTCAGCGGGTGCGCCTCCGCGGTCAGCAGTTCCAGGAACTCGTCCTGGCGGCGCAGCAGTTCCTCACGGAAGAGCGCGCCCAGCCGCATACGCCGCTCCAGCGGGACCCCGGCCCAGGCCGGGGCCGCCGCCGCGGCCGCCTGGGTGGCCAGGTCGATGGCCGTGTCCCCCGCCACCGCGCAGCGGCCCACGACGTACGGGTGCTCCGCCGCCGCGGAGTTCTCGTCCTGTTCCAGGGCCCGCTTGAGTTTGACGCTGGTGAAGACGTCCTCGAGGAGGGAGCGGGCACTGACCGTGTACACCCAGCCGATACCTTCGACGTCCTTGCCCGCGATGTACAGCTTGTAATTGCGCAGTGGTTTTTCACGGCCATCGATCATCGTCAGCCTTTCCCTCGATCGCCTCGGATTCTGATGAGCACTCGAATCGTGACGAGCGGGTCTGACTGGATACTGACCTGCGGCTGACATGCCGGGAACAAGAAAAGCGGCCACGGAGGGATTCTCCGTGGCCGCTGCACGACACTGTTCCGTCGTCTGCGGAGAGGGCAGGATTTGAACCTGCGTGGGCAGTCTATTACCCGACCATTCCCATGGGACTGGCCCCCGATAAGCCGCTCCGGGCACCTCTCCTCGTGATCTGTGCTCTTGTCGTTCGCGGAGAGGGCAGGATTTGAACCTGCGTGGGCAGTCTATTACCCGACCATTCCTATTGGTCTGGCCCCCGATAAGCCGCTCCGGGCACCTCTCCTCGTGTCCGTCCGGTGTGTTCCCCGGCCCGTTCACATCACCAACTGTGCACTGCCCGGCTGACTTCCCGCTGATATCCGGCTGACGCCTCCAAGCGCGGGGGAAACGGCTCTTCCAAGGCTCCAGCGGGCAGTGCTGTACTTTTCTCGATCCGCCGGAAACCTACCAGTGGAAAGGGAGGCCCCATGTCCACGGCACCTACTCGGGAGTCGTCCTCCGCCGTCGTTCTCGACGCCATCACGGAACACACGCAGGCCGGGAATCCGAGCTCGTTCCTGGCGATGAACACCGGGAACGAGCTCTTCACCGTGCCCGACGCCGACGGGGTGGTGGTGTACCGGCAGGCAGGCCGCCATCTGGTGCAGTTCGGCGGCCCCTTCGCCGGCCCGGACAGCTACGAGCGGCTGCTCACCGCTTTCCAGGAGCACGCGCAGGAGCAGGAACTGCGGCTGGTGGCCGTGCAGTTGCAGCGCGCCGACGCCGAGATCTACGCGCGCCTGGGCTGGACCGTCAACCAGATCGGCGCCTCGTGGGCGGTCGGCCTGCCCGACTTCGCTCTGCGCGGCACCCGGTTCATGCAGCTGCGCAACAAGATCTCCCGGGCCTTCCGCAACGGACTCCAGGTGCGCGAGGCCGACGCGCAGGACGTACGGGAGGCGCTGGCCGTCATCGACTCGGCCTGGCTCGCGGACAAGGGCGAGCACGTCCGCCCGCTGGAGTTCCTCGTCGGCCAGACCGGCGGGAGCGCCCAGCAGCACCGCCGGCTCTTCGTGGGTTCGATCGACGGCACGCCGGTCGGCTACATCTCCTACTCGCCCGTCTACGGCCCCCAGGCGGGCTGGATGCACGACCTGAGCCGGCGCCTGCCCGGCAACTCCCCCGGCCTGATGGAGGCGATCAACAGCACCGCCATCGAGGTCTTCCGGGCCGAGGGCGCGCAGTGGCTGCACTTCGGCTTCACCCCGTTCACCGGACTGGACGCGGCGAACGAACTGCCCGGACACAGCCCGGCCTTCACCTGGCTGATGCACTTCCTGTGGGAGCACGGCGAGGACCTCTACCCGGCCCGGACCCAGCTCGCGTACAAGGAGAAGTGGGGCCCAGACCTGACGCTGCCCGAGTACATCGCCTTCCGCGGCCAGGCGTCACCCGTCTCCTTCGCGCATGTCTTCCGCGCCTGCAATGCCTTCTGATCCGACCTGTCCGAGGAGAACCCCATGCCGTCCGACGAGAACCCCGTGCCGTCCGAGGAGAATCCTGTGCAGCAGCCGACCGCAGACCTCCAGAACGCCCTCGTGGCGTCCCTCCTGGCCGTCATCGGCGCGCCGGACGACGAGGAGACGGCCGCCACGGCCGACGCGGCGCTCGTCAGCCTGGACGCGGCGCTCGGCGACGCCGCCTAGCCGCGGCGGCCGCGGCTCGGCACACGCGCAGCGGTCCCGCGGGGCAGTCGGATCTGC
>NZ_JBEOWS010000171.1:0-20081 GCF_040296125.1 Streptomyces sp. NPDC002265
CGAACTTCGACTGGTACCAGTTCTCGGCGAACGAGGTCTCCTCGTCCACCACGACCACGCTCACCGGGGCCCCGAACGGCCCCGGTCCGCGTGCACCCACAGCGACGCGCGGACCGGGCGCCCTGTCTCCCCCGTCGGACTCCCGTCCTCCCGTTGCATACCGGGAACACCACTTCACCGCGCGTTCATCCGCCTCGCCCAGGAATGTAGGGTTCCGCGAGCACAGTCCCCGGCGTGAGACGCATCGCAGGAATAGTCCTCGCGGTACTGCTGATCGGCGGAGTGGTGGCTGCCGTCGTCGCGGGCCGGGAACACGGGGACAAGGGCACGGCAACGAAGACCGTGCGCATCGTGATCGGGTCGGAGAAGGCCGAGTTCTTCGCCGATCCGGACGTGGTGAAGGCCCTCGCCGCCAAGGGCTGCACCGTGCAGGCGGAGACCTCCGGGTCGTGGGCCATGGAAGGCCTCGACCTCGAGGGGTACGACGTCGCCTTCCCGTCCAGCCAGGCCCCGGCCGCCGAACTCGCCGCGAAGTACAAGGTGCGCGGGACGCTGCCCCGCCCGTTCTACTCGCCCCTCGTCGTCGTGGCCCACCGCGGCGCCGCCGAGGTGCTCGCCGGCAACGGGCTCGCCACGCTCGACGGCAAGAACCGCGGCATCCTGAGGATGGCCGCCTACCTCGACGCCGCCCGGCACGACCGGACCTGGCAACAGCTCAAGGGGGCCGCCAAGTACGGGGAGCTGACCGGCACCCTCTACATCTCCAGCACCGACCCGGAGACCTCCAACTCGGGCGCCCTCTACCTCGCCGCGGCCTCCTACGTCGCCGACGGCGGCCGGGTGGTGTCCAGCGACGCCGACATCGCGCGCACCGCGCCCCTGCTGCACAAGCTGGTCAGCGTCCAGGGCGCCCAGCAGTCCAGCAGCGACGCGAACTTCCGGGACTTCATCAGCGGCGCCGGCAACCCGCTCGTCCTGGTCTACGAGTCCCAGGTCGCCTCCCTGCTCGGTCGGCAGCACGACCCCGGGGACCTGGTCGTCCTCTACCCGGACACCACCGTCAACAGCGACCACACCGTCGTACCGCTGACCGAGAACGGCCGCGGTCTGGCCGAACTCCTCGGCACCGACCCGCTGTTGCGCAAGCTGGCCGTGCGGCACGGGTTCCGGCCACAGGGCGACACCGACGAGTTCACGGCGGCGGCCGCCGGCCACACCGCCTACCTCAAGCAGCGACTGACCGGCGTCCGGCAGGCGCCCGTGCCCACCTCGA
Source organism: Streptomyces sp. NPDC002265 (assembly GCF_040296125.1). Taxonomy (NCBI): domain Bacteria; kingdom Bacillati; phylum Actinomycetota; class Actinomycetes; order Kitasatosporales; family Streptomycetaceae; genus Streptomyces; species Streptomyces sp. NPDC002265. The sequence continues at coordinate 1,274 of NZ_JBEOWS010000171.1, forward strand.
AGGTGCTGCACGAACTGGCGCGCCGGGCCCGCGGATGAACGGGGGGAACCACATGACCACTGCGGAGAACGACTTCACGCTCAGCCCGCCCGAGGCCGTCGCACCGGTGCCGCGGGAGAAGGCCGGCGGGCTCGTCCCCGTGGACGACCGGGTCCGTACGGAGATGGCCGCCAAGGCCACCGCCTACATCGAGGGCCTGACCGCGCTGGACGCCCGCTCGCCCGAGTTCGCGGGCAAGGTCGGGGAGATCACCGCGCTCGGCGCCGGGGAGATGCGCACCGCCGCCGCGCAGTCCAACCGGATGCTGGAGCGCGCCGTGCGCAGCCTGCCCGACAAGGGCGGCGACGCCCAGTCGAAGGTCGCGGGCTCGCTCGTCGAACTGCGGCGCGTGGTCGAGGACCTGGACCCGCGCGACCTGCCCGCGAACAAGGGCCGCAAGTTCCTCTCCCGGCTGCCCGGCGGCAACAAGCTGCGCGACCACGTCGCCAAGTACGCCTCGGCCCAGGGCACGTTGAACAAGATCGTGGGCTCGCTGCGCGGCGGGCAGGACGAACTGCGGCGCGACAACGCGGCGTTGCAGACCGAGCGGGTGCGGCTGTGGGAGACCATGGGCAAGCTCCAGGAGTACGTGGTGCTGACCCAGGCCCTGGACACGGCCGTCGAGCAGCACATCGCCGGGGTGGAGGCGACCGAGCCCGAACAGGGCGACACCCTGCGCGCGGACGTGCTCTTCCCGGTCCGGCAGAAGCAGCAGGACCTGCTGACCCAGCTCGCGGTGTGCGCGCAGGGCTACCTCGCCATGGACGTCGTACGCCGCAACAACGACGAGCTGATCAAGGGCGTCGACCGGGCGGCCACGACCACCGTGTCGGCGCTGCGCATCTCGGTGATGCTGGCCTCCGCCCTCGACCACCAGAAGAAGGTCGTCGACCAGGTCAACGCCCTGCGCGGGACGACCGAGGACCTCATCCGGGGCAACGCGGAGATGCTCGCCACGCAGAGCGGGGAGATCCAGCGGATCGCGGCCGACCCGGCGGTGGGCGCGGAGACCCTGCGCGCGGCCTTCCAGCAGATCTACCGCACCCTCGACGCCATCGACACCTACAAGGTCCAGGCGACCGAGGTGATGGCGACGACCGTGGAGTCCCTGACCTCGGAGCTCCAGAACGCGAGCTCGTACCTGGAGCGCAGCCGCTCGCAGAGCGCGCTGGAGGGAGGCCTCGGATGAGACGTGGTGCGACCGCGGCCCTGTCCGTGCTGTCCGTGCTGTCCGTGCTGTCCCTGCTGACGGCGTGTTCGACGGAGCAGCAGAAGGATCCCGACGCGCCCGAACCCGGTACCGTCCGCGTCCTCGCCTCCAGCGAGCTCGGCGACATGACACCGGTGCTGGAGCAGGTCCGCAAGGACACCGGGCTCACCGTCCGCCCCACCTACATGGGCACGCTGGACGCGGTGGACCTGCTCGCCAAGGGCAAGGCGGACGGCCGGTTCGACGCGGTGTGGCTGTCCTCGAACGCCTATCTGCGGCTGCGCCCCGACGCGGCGAAGAAGGTCGTGTCCGAGACCCCGGTCATGTCGAGCCCGGTGGCGATCGGGGTGAAGACGCAGACGGTGAACTCGCTGGGCTGGCAGCCCGACCACGTCACCTGGTCGCAGGTCGAGAAGGCCGTCGCGGACGGCAGGCTCACCTACGGCATGACCGACCCGGCCCGCTCCAACTCGGGCTTCTCCACGCTGATCTCGGTCGCCTCCGCGCTCTCCGGCGCCCAGTCGGCGCTCACCGACGCCGATGTCGCCAGGGCCACCCCGCGGCTGAAGGAGTTCTTCCGGGGGCAGAAGCTGACCTCGGGGTCCTCGGGCTGGCTGGCGAGCGCGTACACCCGGCGCGGAAACGTCGACGCGCTGCTCAACTACGAGTCCGTCCTCAAGGGCATCCCGGGCCTGACCGTGATCCGCCCCACGGACGGGGTGGTCACCGCCGACTACCCGCTCTCCTCGCTGGCGGCCTCGGACGCGGCGGCCCGTGCGGACGTCCGCCGCCTCGCCGACGACCTGCGCACCGACGCCGTACAACGGCTCATCACCGAGCGCACCCACCGCCGGCCGGTCGTGGCCTCGGTGGCCCCGGCCGCCGGTCTCGACACCTCCAGGCGGCGCGAACTGCCCTTCCCCGGCAGCCGTTCCGTCGCCGACGGACTGCTCGACTCCTACGAGAACGAGCTGCGCCGGCCCTCCCGGACGGTGTACGTCCTGGACACCTCCGGCTCGATGGAGGGCGACCGGCTGTCCCGGCTGAAGACGGCGCTCACCGATCTGACCGGCGACTTCCGCGACCGCGAGGAGGTCACGCTGATGCCGTTCGGGTCGGAGGTGAAGAGCGCACGGACCCATGTCGTCAGCCCGTCCGACCCGCAGCGCGGGCTCGCCGCGATCCGCAAGGACACCAGGTCCCTGGAGGCCGACGGCGAGACCGCGATCTACACCTCGCTGGAGAAGGCCTACGACCGTCTCGCCACCGACAGCGACACGTTCACGTCGATCGTGCTGATGACGGACGGCGAGAACACCACCGGCGCCGAGGCCGGCGACTTCGACGACTTCTACCGCAGGCTCGGCGCCGCCCGGCGGGACATCCCCGTCTTCCCCATCCTCTTCGGCGACTCCGACCGCGATGAGCTCGCGCACATCGCCGACCTGACCGGCGGCCGCCTCTTCGACGCCCAGCAGGGCTCGCTGGACGGCGCCTTCGAGGAGATCCGTGGCTACCAGTAAGTTCCTCGGGTATCTGGAGAGCCGCAAGAACATCACCGGTGCCGTCTGCGGCATCGCCGGTCTGGCGCTGACCTTCACGGGGGTGGCGGGCCCGTACTGGCCGGTCGTGGTCGCGGGTCTGTACGGCGCGGGCGCGCTGATCGCCCCGCCGGAGCGGCCGCCGCTGCCCGAGTTCCCGAACCCGTCCGCGCAGCTGGACGAGGTGCGTGCCGACTTCGGGAAGCTGCGCGACTATCTCGCGGAGGTCGAGCTGCCGCCCGCCGCCGCGGGCCGGCTGACCGAACTGACCGAGCTGCTCACCGCGTTGCTCGACCCCGCCTGGGTCACCGAGCTGCTCGCCCAGGACCCGGAGGGCGTGCACACGCTCTCCCGGGCGGTACGGCAGGATCTGCCGGAGGCCGTCGACACCTTCGTACGGACCCGGTGGTGGACGCGGCTGGCTCCCGGCCAGGCTCCGCCGGAACGGCATCTGGAGCGGCAGCTGACACTGCTGCACGAGGAAGCGGACCGGCTGGCGGCGAATCTGCGGGAGGCGGAGGCGCGGCGGCAGGAGTCGCACACGCGCTATCTGGAGGACCGCTCCCAGTAGCGAGGAAAGGGCCGGTGCCCGTCAGGGAAGGGCCGGTGCCCCTGCCCATGAGGAAAGGGCCGGTGCCCGGAAAAGGGCGAAGGCCCGCCGCCGGTTCCCCGTCAGGGCGGACGGGGACACGGCGGCAGGCCTCGGGCCGCGCACGCCGTTGTGCGCAACCTCGCCGGTCTGTGGTGGTTCACCGCGGCCGGCCGTGACGATACTGCTGGTCAGGGCACGATCGGAGCCGGCCGCGGCGTATGAGGGGGCTGGTCAGCCCAGGCGCTCCACCAGGGCGCGGTACTCGTCCCACAGTTCCTTGGGCGTGTGGTCGCCGAAGGTGTTGAGGTGCTCGGGGACCAGGGCGGCCTCCTCGCGCCAGACCTCCTTGTCGACCGTGAGCAGGAAGTCCAGGTCGGACTCCGAGAGGTTCAGGCCGTCGGTGTCCAGGGACCCCTTGGCCGGCAGGATGCCGATGGGGGTCTCGACGCCCTCCGCGCGGCCGTCGAGCCGGTCGACGATCCACTTCAGGACGCGGCTGTTCTCGCCGAAGCCGGGCCAGACGAACTTGCCCTCGTCGTTCTTGCGGAACCAGTTGACGTAGTAGATCTTCGGGAGCTTCGCCTTGTCCTTGTCCTTGGCGACGTCGACCCAGTGACCCATGTAGTCGCCCATGTTGTAGCCGCAGAACGGCAGCATGGCGAAGGGGTCGCGGCGCAGCTCGCCGACCTTGCCCTCGGCGGCGGCGGTCTTCTCGGAGGCGACGTTCGCGCCGAGGAACACGCCGTGGTTCCAGTCGAAGGACTCCGTCACCAGGGGCACCGCGGTGGCGCGGCGGCCGCCGAAGAGGATCGCCGAGATCGGCACGCCCCGGGGGTCCTCCCACTCGGGCGCGATGATCGGGCACTGGGCCGCGGGGACGGTGAAGCGGGCGTTGGGGTGGGCGGCGGGCACGCCGGACTCGGGCGTCCAGTCGTTGCCCTTCCAGTCGGTGAGGTGGGCCGGGGTCTCCTCCGTCATGCCCTCCCACCAGATGTCGTTGTCGTCGGTGAGGGCGACGTTGGTGAAGACGGAGTTGCCCCACAGCGTCTTCATCGCGTTGGCGTTGGTGTGCTCGCCGGTGCCGGGCGCGACGCCGAAGAAGCCGGCCTCGGGGTTGATCGCGTAGAGGCGGCCGTCCTCGCCGAAGCGCATCCAGGCGATGTCGTCGCCGATCGTCTCGACGGTCCAGCCGGAGACGGTGGGCTCCAGCATGGCGAGGTTCGTCTTGCCGCAGGCGCTCGGGAAGGCGGCGGCGACGTACTTGGACTCGCCCTGCGGCGGGGTCAGCTTGAGGATCAGCATGTGCTCGGCGAGCCAGCCCTCGTCACGGGCCATGACGGAGGCGATGCGCAGGGCGTAGCACTTCTTGCCGAGCAGCGCGTTGCCGCCGTAGCCGGAGCCGTAGGACCAGATCTCGCGGCTCTCGGGGAAGTGGGAGATGTACTTGGTGCTGTTGCACGGCCACGGGACGTCCGCCTCGCCCTCCGCGAGGGGGGCGCCGAGGGTGTGCACGGCCTTCACGAAGAAGCCGTCGGACCCCAGCTCGTCCAGGACGGGCTGTCCCATCCGGGTCATCGTGCGCATGGACACCGCGACGTAGGCGGAGTCGGTGATCTCGACGCCGATCGCGGACAGGTCCGAACCGAGGGGGCCCATGCAGAACGGGACGACGTACATCGTCCGGCCCTTCATCGAGCCGCGGAAGACGCCCTTCTCGCCCTGGAAGATCTCCCGCATCTCCGCGGGGTCCTTCCAGTGGTTGGTCGGGCCGGCGTCCTGCTCACGCTCGGAGCATATGTAGGTCCGGTCCTCGACCCGGGCGACATCGGTCGGGTCGGATGCGGCGTAGTAGGAGTTGGGGCGCTTGATCGGGTCGAGCTTGCGGAAGGTGCCCTTGGCCACGAGCTCCTCGGACAGCCTGTCGTACTCGACCTCGGATCCGTCACACCAGACCACGTTGTCCGGCTGCGTCAGTTCGGCGATCTCGTTGACCCACGAGATCAGTTCCTGATGGTTGGTGGGGATGACGGGAGCCGCGATGTCGCGCGCCACGATTGCTCCTAAAAAGAGGGGATTTTTTGTTGGAGGCCCCGTGGGGGCTGCGACCCGGATGCTGCACAGCGGAGCCCTGTCCGCTCATCCGGTGCCGACCGCACTCATTTGATCCTCCGATGAGTCCGCCCATATGTCCAGAGGGCGTCACAGGTGAGCGGAGTGACCATCGCCACGTGTAGCCGGGCTTCTTTGCGTCTGCATGGCGTTCGACTGAAGGACTTTTTGCGTTGCCCCCATCACGTGAGATCATGGACACTTGAAGGCTGTACTGATGCGTAACTTACGGTTCCGTAGGTACCATGCCCTCCATGACTGCGCCCGTCCCCGACGCGTCGACGGACACGTCGGCCGCCACCCCCGGCCCCGCTCCGTCGCACCCGGTCAAGCCGAAACTGCGCGGCTGGCTGCATCTGGGCATGTTCCCGGCCGCACTGATCTCGGGACTGGTACTCACCGCCCTCGCCGACTCCCCGCGCGGCCGCATCGCCTGCGGGATCTACGCGCTGACGGCGTGCCTGCTGTTCGGCGTGAGCGCGCTGTACCACCGGGGCGACTGGAGCCCGAGAATGGACGGCGTCCTGCGCCGTCTCGACCACGCGAACATCTTCCTGATCATCGCGGGCACCTACACACCGCTCACCATGCTGCTGCTGCCGGAGGCCAAGGGGCAGTGGCTGCTGTGGGGCGTCTGGGGCGCGGCGGCCGCGGGCATCGCCTTCCGTGTCTTCTGGGTCGGCGCCCCGCGCTGGCTCTACACGCCCTGCTACATAGCGATGGGCTGGGCGGCCGTCTTCTTCCTGCCCGACTTCATGCGCACGGGCGGCATCGCGGTCCTCGTCCTGGTGATCGTCGGCGGCCTGCTCTACAGCGCGGGCGGGGTCATCTACGGGATCAAGCGGCCCAACCCGTCACCGCGCTGGTTCGGCTTCCACGAGGTGTTCCACTCCTTCACCCTGGCCGCCTTCATCGTCCACTACGTCGGGATCTCCCTGGTGGCGTACCAGCACGCGTAGCACTCCCCCTCTTTTATGGCCACGGCTCACGAGCCGTGGCCATTTTTCGTTGCCCAGCCCTGCCGGGAGCAGACTTCACTTGACAGTCAGCATCTTTTGAAAGCTACTCTCATTTTATGGTTACTGTCACGCAAGGCGACGACGTACGGCGCGACCGGCGCCGCTGGTGGGCCCTGGGCGCCCTGGTCGCGAGCATGCTGGTGCTCGGTTTCGACATGACGATCCTCAATGTGGCGCTGCCGACGATGGCGGACCAGCTCGGCGCCACCACCGGCCAGCTCCAGTGGATGGCGGACGCGTACATCGTCGTCTTCGCCGCGCTGATGCTCCCCGCCGGACTGCTCGGCGACCGGTTCGGACGGCGCCGGATGCTGATCACCGGGCTGGTGATCTTCCTGGCCGGCTCCCTGGTCGGCACCCTGGCCGGCGAGGTGGACTGGGTGATCGCCGCCCGCGCCCTGATGGGTGTCGGCGCGGCGCTCGTGATGCCGCTCGCCCTGTCCGTGCTGCCCTCGCTGTTCGGACCGGACGAGCGCACCCGGGCCGTCGGGATCATCTCGGCCGCCTCGGCGCTCGGCCTGCCCCTCGGCCCGATCATCGGCGGCTTCCTGCTCAACCACTTCTGGTGGGGCTCGGTCTTCCTCGTCAACGTCCCGATGGTCGCCATCGGCGTCACGGCCTGCCTGTTCCTGCTGCCCGAGACCCGCGACCCGGCCTCCCCGAAGGTCGACGTCGTCTCCACCGCGCTCACCGCGTCCGGCCTCGCCGCCCTCATCTACGCGATCATCGAGGCGCCCGGCCGCGGCTGGGGCGACGCATTGGTCCTGTCCTGCTTCGCGGGGGCCGCGGTCCTGCTCACCGGCCTGGTCCTGCGCGAGCGGCGGACCGAGCGCCCCATGCTCGACATGAGCCTGCTCGCCCACCGCGGCTTCCTGCTCAACACGGCCGCGGCGACCCTGGTGATGTTCGCCCTGTCCGGCCTGATGTTCGTCCTGCCGCCCTACCTCCAGGCCGTGCTCGGCAACGACGCCCTGGGCACCGGGGTGCGACTGCTGCCGATGATGGGCGGTCTGATGATCGCCGCGCGGGCCGCACAGCCGGTGGTGGCGCGGTTCGGGGCCCGGGCCGTGGTCAGCGTGGGCCTGGTCGTCCTCGCCTTCGCCGCGCTGCTCGGCAGCCGCACCACGACCGGCTCCGGTTACGGCTTCACCGCGCTGTGGCTGTCGGTCGCGGGCCTCGGCTTCGGCTTCTCGGTCGTCCCGGCGATGGACGGCGCCCTGGCCGCGCTGCCCCGCGACCGGGCCGGCAGCGGTTCCGGGCTGCTGATGACGCTGCGCCAGGTGGGCGGCGCGATCGGCATCGCCCTGCTCGGCAGCCTGCTCGCCGGCGCCTTCCGCGACCGGCTCGACGTCACCGGGCTGCCGGCGCGGGCCGCCGACGCCGCCGGGGACTCGGTGGTGGCCGCGCACCTGGTCGCCGAGAAGGCGGGCTCGGCCCACCTGGCGGCCTCCGCGGACAGCGCCTACGTCCACGGCATGGGCCTGGTGCTGCTGGTGTGCGGGATCGCCTCGCTGGCCGCCGCCCTGCTGGCCGCGGCCTTCCTGCCGAGCGCGCGGCCCGCCCGGGACGGGGCGGGCGACGAGAGCCCGGCCGTGGTCACGCTCGCGGGTGATGCCCGACAATGAACCCCATGACGGCCGCACATCGCACCACCCCCGCCGACCGCCCCCAGCTGGGACTGAGGGAGCGGAAGAAGATCAAGACCCGGGAGGCGATCCGTACCGCCACCTACGGACTGATCGAGGAGCAGGGGTACGACGCCACGACGATCGACCAGATCGCCGAGCGCGCCGAGGTGTCGCCGTCGACCGTCTTCCGCTACTTCCCCACCAAGGAGGACATCGTCCTCACGGACGAGTACGACGCGTTCCTCATGGACGAGCTGCGCGCCCGGCCCGCCGACGAGCCGTGGCCGCAGTCCATCCGCTACGTGATGCACCGGGCCCTCAGCCTCGGCGCGAAGGACGACATCGAGGTGTCCCGGCTGCGCAGCAGGCTGACGGTCGAGGTCCCCGCGGTGCGCTCGCGCATGATGGAGAGCATGTCGGTCACCGGCCGCATGCTCTGCCAGGCCATCGGCGAGCGCACCGGCCTCGACCCGGAGAGCGTCGAGGTGCGGGTCTACGCCATGTCCCTGGTCGGCGGTCTGATGGAGGCGTCCCTGTACTGGGCCGAGCGGGGGCACACGGACGACTTCCCGGAACTCATCGACCGCACCCTGAACGTCCTGCAACACGGCCTCCCGCAGCGGAACTCCTGAGACCGCGCACCGGCCCCCGTGTAATCCTGACCAGGTGAACCGACCCGAGATCCACGTCGAAGTCGCCCCCGAACTCACCCTGTTCGTCCCGCACGCCCGACGCCACGGCGCCACCGCCCTGGCCACCGACGGCGTCTCGACCCTCGGCCATGTCGTCGAGTCCCTCGGTGTCCCGCTCACCGAGGTCGGCTCGCTCGTCGTGGACGGCCGCCAGGTACCGGTCTCGCACATCCCGGCCGCGGGCGAGTCGGTGACCGTCCGCGCGGTCGAGCGCCCCCAGCGGATCCCCGGCGCCCCCCTGCGCTTCCTCCTCGACGTCCACCTCGGCACCCTCGCCCGCCGGCTGCGCCTGCTCGGCGTGGACACGGCGTACGAGTCGACCGACATCGGCGACCCGGCGCTCGCCGCGCGCTCGGCCGCCGAACAGCGGGTGATGCTCAGCCGCGACCGCGGGCTGCTGCGCCGCCGTGAGCTGTGGGCGGGCGCGTTCGTCTACAGCACCAGCCCCGACGACCAGCTCCGGGACGTCCTCGACCGCTTCGCCCCCGAGCTGCGCCCCTGGACGCGCTGCACGGCCTGCAACGGCCTGCTGAAGGAGGCCACCAAGGACGAGGTCGCCGACCAGCTCAAGCACGGCACGCAGGCGTCGTACGACGTGTTCGCGCAGTGCCGGGAGTGCGGGCGCGCCTACTGGAAGGGCGCGCACCACGAACAGCTGGAGGCCATCGTGGAGCGCGCCCTGGCGGAGTTCGCGGGCGAGCGCTAGCTCTTCACCCGCCGGCTCTTCGCCCGCCCGTTCTTCACCCGCTAGTTCTTCACGTCACCCTTCCCGCAGGCGACCCCGTCCCGGTCGCGGTCCAGGGCCAGCGGGTCGTCCTTGCCGTTGACCTTCAGCCGGCCGTAGTGGTTCGTCTTCAGCCAGGCGCAGCGCGCGGCGGCCGTCTTCTTCACCTGGGCCGGGAAGACGGTCGGCACACACACGTTGATCGTGCCGTAGTGCCGGTCGCAGCCGGAGACGGTCGGGCTGACCTGCTGCGAGGCGCGCTTCTTGCCGGGCTCGGTGACCGTGCCGGTCAGCGAGTCGGCGAAGGCGTGCACGTGCGGGGAGGCTTCGGTGGCGCTCAGCGCCGCCGGGCCCTGGAGGTGGACCCACTTCGCCACCGACGGCACGCCGTTGGCGTCGACCGCGAAGAGCATGTACCAGCCGGGCGGCGCCAGGTTGGGGTTGCTCGTCACGTTCAGGTCGACGTTGTTGCCGCTGACGGACAACGGCAGGTCCACGAACCGCTGGTTGGGGTCGGAGGAGTGGGTGACGGCGGCGGGGCGGATCAGTTCGGCCTTGGCGACCGGCCGGTCGACCGTGATCCGCTGGGTGTCGCCGTAGGTCCACTCGGTGTCGATGACCGAAGTGATCGTCGGCCGGGCGCCCTTGAGCAGATAGGGCGGGGTGTAGATCGACACGTTGTGGTTCCAGGTGCCGTTGCCCGGGTTGTCTCCGGTCGACATCACCCGCCCGTCGGGCAGCAGGAACGACGAGGAGTGGTAGCCGCGGGCCTGGGGGTCGGCGGCCACCGGGTCGAAGGTGTTGGTCGCCGGGTCGTACAGCGACGACTCGAAGACCGGGTTGGCGCGGTTGTGCAGCGCCCCGCCCGTCTCCAGCACATGGCCGTCCGGCAGCAGCACCGCGGAGACGTACATCTTGCCCTGGTTGCCGGTCTCGGCCACCGGGCCGTTGCCGAGGTCCACCGTGCCCTGCGGCAGCGGCGGCCCGGCGACGTAGGCGGGGTTGGCCGCCTTGAGGTCGATGACGTCGGTCAGCCGGTTGCCGTCCGGGTTGGAGTCGATGTTGCCGCCGCCGAGGGTGAGGACCTTCTGGTCCTGGGCCGGGGGCAGCAGCACGCTCGCCGACTGGTCGCGCTGGTCCTTGTTCTGCAGGCCGGGGATCTGGGTGATCGTGTTGGCGTCGTAGTCGTAGATCGCCGAGCCGGTGCCGGGGATGTTGTTGCCGAAGACATGGCTGCCCGAGTAGAAGAGGCGGCCGTCCTGCATCAGGATCATCGACGGGTACAGACCCCAGTACGACCAGGTCTGGTTGACCTGGGACAGCGGCAGCCACTTCTGCTGCGCGTCCGACCACTTCTCGGCCGTCACCGAGCCGGTGGAGTCCTCGCGCAGACCGCCGAAGGAGATGACGTCGCCGTTGCCGAGTTCCGTCGCCGACGGGTACCAGTGGCCGTCGTTGAGGTCGTTGGTCTTGCTGTAGGTCTCGGTGACGGGGTCGAAGATGTACGAGTCCTTGAAGCCCTCGTAGCCGTGGCCGCCCGCCACCGGGAACGCCTTGTTGCCGCTCATCACCAGCACCCGGCCGTCCTGGAGCTGGATGTGCCCGGCGCAGAACATGTCCTTCGGGGTGGGGATGACCTTGTAGCTGCCGTCGGCCGGGTTGTAGACCGCGGAGGTGAAGGTGCCCGCGTTGAACTGCTCCTCGCTGTTGCCGGAGCCCGCGATCAGCAGCACCTTGCCGTTGTTGAGGACGACGGAGTGCATGGAGCGGACCGGGTTCTGCGTGGGCAGCACCGTCCACCGGCCGTTGGCGCACTCGTCGGCGGTGCCGGTGCAGGCGGGCGGCGGTGTGACGTCGGGGACCTGCTCCATCGTGTAGTCGTCGGTGGTCGCCGAGCCGGTGCCGTAGACGGAGACACCCCAGGTGATGCGGTCGGTGCCGGCCGGCACCTCGGGGGTGCGGACCGAGGCCTGGGTCCAGTTGCCCTGCATCTCCAGTGTCTTGAGGTCGGTCCAGTACTGCCAGCCCGCGACGGTGTCGTGCCGGAAGAGGGTGACGGCCGCGTCCGGTGTGGTCGTCTTGTACCAGAGCGAGAGGTCGTACTGCTTGCCCGGCGAGACCGCCGGGGCGCAGGCGGTGGACTCCGTGACCATCGCCTTGCGGTCGCCGTCGACCCGGCGGGTCAGGGTGACCTTCATGGCCTTGGTGCCGGAGTGGGCGTCGGTGGTGGTGTCGAAGCTGAAGTCGTTGTCGCCCCAGCCCGACTTCTCCCAGCAGTACGGCATGCCGTCGGTGCCGGCCGTCTCGAAGCCGGGGTTCAGGATCAGGTTGGCGGCGGAGGCGGGCTGGGGCGAGGCGAGCAGGAGCCCGGCCGTCAGGGTCCCCACCCCGACGAACGCGGTCCTTCTTCGGCTCCCGCCCCTGCGGTTCACACGGCTGACTCGGTTCACACGGCTCTCCTTGCTGTGCGGCTCCCGGCGGGGGCGTCGGTGCGTCCCCGGCGGGGCAGGTAGACCAGCGCCTCGGTACCGACGAAGCGCAGGACGAACGTCGTCACCAGCGCCAGGGCGGTGGCGGACAGCGCCCCCATCCCGAACCGGTCGACGAACAGGGCGATCAGCGGAATGCGCAGCACGAGGTCGGCGTTGGCCAGCAGCGCGAACCGGCCGACGCGGTCCCACCAGCGCCGGTGCAGGCGCCGGTCGCGGAACAGCAGATGCTCGATGAGCAGGAAGTTCCAGGCGACGCCGAACTGGTTGGCGAGGATCTCCGCGGGGACGTAGTGCATCCCCGCGGCGGTCAGCGCGCCCAGGCCGAGCAGGTTGGGGACGAACCCGGTGGCGCCGATCAGCCCGAAGCCGATCATGCGCGCCACCGGCGAGGCGGTGCGCAGGCCGGCCAGATGGCGCAGGAAGCGCAGTCCCTCCTGCGCGCTCGACTTGGACTCGCCCGCGAACCGGTCCTGGAAGACGAAGGGCACCTCGGTGACCTGGCGGGGGCGGCTGCGTACGGCGAGTTCGAGGAGAATCTTGTAGCCGAGCGGCTTGAGGTCGTCGGCGGTGACCGCGCTGCGGCGGATGGCGAAGAAGCCGCTCATCGGGTCGCTGATGCCGTGCAGCTTGCGCGGGAACAGCGACTTGGTCAGCCAGGTCGCCCCGCGTGAGACGGCCACCCGGTAGCTGCCCGCGAGCCCGGCGCGGCTGCCGCCCTTGACGTAGCGGGAGGCGACGACGAGACCGGCGTGCGCCCGCTCGCCGGTGGCGACCAGTTCCGGTACCAGGGACGGCGGATGCTGGCAGTCGCCGTCCATGACGACGATCCAGTCCGACCCGGCCGCCCTGAGCCCCTCGACGACCGCCCCGCCGAGCCCGCCGACCGGCTCGTCGCGGTGCAGCACGGTCACCGGGAACGGGCAGTCCTCGGCCGCCGCGCGGATGACCTCGGGGGTGTCGTCGGTGGAGTCGTCCACGAAGACCACCTCGCAGGGCAGCCGGGCGGGCACCGACTCGGTGATCAGGTGCAGCAGCCGGCGGACGTTGGCGGACTCGTTGAACGTCGGTACGACGATGGTGACGGCGCCGGGCTCCGGCACCTCCGCGGCCTTTACGGCCGGGTCGCCCAGCTCGCCCGGGACGGTGTGCTCGTGGCTCATCGCGTGCCTCCGGAGACGGTCTCGATCCGGCGGATCTCGATGCGGTCCTCGCCGGTGCCGAAGGTGGCGACCGGCGTCGAGTGCTGCAGGGCGTCCTGGACGGACGGCAGATCGGCGGCGTCGCGCCGCACGGTCGGCGAGGCGACCACGTAGTCGAGGTCCCGCCAGCCGTGCGGCATGGTCCTGGTGACCGCGGGGTCGAGGTCGGCCTTGTAGAACCAGATCACGCCCAGTCCGGGCCGGTACCCGGCGTGTACCAGGTCCAGCCAGAGCGCGTCGTCGACCAGGACCCGGGTGTCGGCGGGGTCGGCCACCTCGGTGCTCAGCCACCGGGACGCGGCCCGGTAGGGGGCGTTGGCGTCCGCGGTGACGGCGGTGCGGTCGCCGTCGTACCACCGCGGGACCGCATAGGCCCCGGCGGCGAGCGCCAGGACCGCGGCGAGGGCGTAGCGGCCGCCGGTGACGTACCGGTTCTCACCCTCGCCGCGCCGTCGGCGCAGCACGGCGTGGGCGACCGACGCGGTGGCGCCGGCCAGGACCAGGGCGAGGAACGGCAGGGCCCCGATGACGTACATCGCGGGCAGGTAGCCGCTGGGGCGCATCGCGACCAGGGCGAGGACGGCGACCGCGAGGGCCGGTCCGGCCAGCGCGCGGGCGGTGACCGACCAGCGCCAGGTGGCCAGCAGCAGGACCGCGCCGGCCAGGCCGCCCAGGGGCAGCACCCGGTCGTAGTACAGCCACGAGTGCAGCACCCCGTAGGAGCCGCTGCCCGGGTCCAGGATGAAGCCCGAACCGGGCCTGGACATCTGGTACTTGATGCCGTCCCAGAGCGAGACATGCCCGCCGCCGGGGAACAACTCGCCCTTGAGCAGGGCGAAGAGGGGATACGAGAAGCCGATCAGGACGCAGGCGGTGACGGCTCCGGTGAGCGCGAACTTGCGGGTGTCGCGGTGTCCGTGGCGCCACATGGTGACGACCACGGCGGGCAGGACGACGAGCATCGTCTCCTTGGTGAGCACCGCTGCCGCGGCCGCGATCCCCGCGCCGAAGTGGTGCCAGAGATGCCGGCTCGGGGAGGCGGCGAGACAGAACGCCAGGAGCGTCCACATCACGGCGAGGTTGTCGAGGAAGATCTCGCGCTGGAGCACGACGGACAGCGGGGAGAGCCCGAACAGGGCCATGCCGAGCCCGGCGGCCCAGCGCGGCAGGGACAGCCGCCGGGCGAGGACGTAGAGCAGTACGGCGCTGACCGCGCTGACGGCCAGCATCACCAGCCGCATCGTGCCGACGGTCATCGAGCCGGGGCTGACCAGGGACGGGATCCAGGTGAGCAGGGCGATCTGGATCCAGCCGAGGGGCGGGTGGTCGTACCAGTACGTGTAGTGGGCCAGGCCCCTGCCCTCCTGGACGGCCCAGGCCTGGGCGAGGTAGGTGCCCTCGTCGTCGCTGAGGGTCGGGTAGTCGGCGATGTTCCAGCCCTGCACGACGAGGATCGCCACGAGGAGCACACCGCAGAGCAGGAGGTCGGGACGGGACGACCGCAGCCGCTTCGGCGGCTCCGTGCGGCCGGCCGGGCGGGTCGTGGGCGCAGGCCGGCGCTGCGCGGGGACCTTGGCTGCGGTCACCGCGGGAAGGGTGGAGGTCACGCGGGGACGTCCTCTCGGATCACTTCGGATGCGGTGAGATGCGCGCCGACATGAGAGGTCAGCTCCCAGTCGTTGCGGCCGCGGTGCTCGCGCCAGACGGCGCGCATGGCGGCCCCGGCGAGGAGGACCTGGTAGAAGGGCCCGCCCACGATGAGCTTCAGGTAGTGGACGAGGCGGACGCGCAGGCCGTACTGCCTGCCGAAGTCGTGCAGTCCGACGACCTCGAAGACGAAGGTGACCAGTGCCGTGACGGCCGGGAGGAAGGTGACGAAGGCGATCCCGACGGGCACGTCGAGGAAGAGCGCGATGGCCACGTTGAGCGGGATGATGACACCGGAGAAAGCCTGGAGGAACGGTGTCATGAGGGTGTAGCGGGCCAGCAGCCGCTGCCCGAAGCCCGGGAGCTGCTTCCAGTCCTTCTTCCGGTAGACCTGGAGGAAGCCCTGGTTCCAGCGGGTGCGCTGCTTCAGCAGCGACATCAGCGTGCCCGGGGTCTCCTCCCGGGTCACCATCGCGGAGTCGTAGGCGACGACGACCTTCTTGCCGACGCTGGACAGCCGCACCCCCAGGTCGCAGTCCTCGGCGAGGCACTCGGGGTCCCAGCCGTCGGCCTCGCGCAGCACGTCGGTGCGCACGAAGACGGTGTTGCCGCCGAGCGGGATGAACCCCTTCTGCGCGTGCAGGTGCAGCCGGGAGCGGAACCAGAAGAAGTACTCCAGGCAGTTGCGCAGGCTGTACCAGCTGGAGTGGAAGTTGATCAGCTGCACCCCGCCCTGGACGACGTCCGCGCCGGTGCTGCGGAACGCGTGGTCGACATGGGCGAGCAGCTCCGGGTGGACCTGGTCCTCGGCGTCGAAGACCCCCACGACATCGCCGCGGCAGTGCGGCAGCGCCGTGTTCATGGCCTTGGGCTTGTTCTTCTTCTCGTGGGTGTCGACGACCACCCGGACCCGTGGGTCGCGGCGCGCCGCCTGCTCGGCGACGGCAGTGGTCTCCGGGTCGTCGTGCCCGACGATGACGATGATCTCGAAGTCGGTGTGGGTCGATTCCAGCAGGCGCTGGATCGTGTGGTCCAGCACGGCCTGTTCGTGCCGGGCCGGCAGCAGCAGCGAGAAGGAGAGGTGCTCGCCCCCGTCCGGTCTGCTGAAGCGGGTGGACGCGAGCACTTCGGGCGTACGCCACGCGTGCATCTGCCACCACAGGGTGAAAGCCGCCATCCAGAACAATGCCAGTGAAATGGCAGCGATGAAGACAGACGTCAGCAACAGATCCCCCCGGATCCCCATAGCCCCCTGTCGCGACGGGGAGTCACGACCGTCGCGTTACTGTGCAGAGACTAGGGCGGATCTGTGAAGTTCGTGCTCTCTTCCGATAAATAGCATGTTTCCGAACGGGGGTGCAGCTATTCGGACGTATCCGAACAGATACCCAATTGGGCCCTGCCGGAACCACCGTCCCGCATCACATTTCAGCCGCTCAGCGCCCCGCGCAGCCGCTCCTTTTCGGTCGTCGGGGCGTCGCACGTGAAGTTACGGCAGACGTACGCCGTCGCCTCGCCGCCGACCAGCGGTCGACCGGAAAGCAGCGGGAACTCGTCACTCTCCGCGGTCCCGACGGCGACCACCGCACCGGGGGCGGTCCCCAGCAGCGCCGTGCGGTGCAGGGCCCGGGTCGACGGATCGTCGAGCGAAGGGCCGACGATCGCGACCTCCCGCGGCCCGTCCAGCAGCGCCTCGGCGACCGCGAGCCCCCAGCCGATGAACCGCGGCACCCGTGGGCCGAGCGCCTTCACCACGCCCAACGCCCGCTCCGCCGCAGCCCGGTGGGGCGCGGAGCCGGTCTGCGCGGCATAGCCCAGCAGGGCGCCCGCCGCGGCCGTCCAGCCGGACGGGGTGGCGTTGTCGGTCGGATCCTGCGGGCGGCGGATCAGCTTCTCGGCGTCGGCCGCGGTGTCGAACAGGGCGCCCGACTCGGGGTCGACGAATCCGGCCAGGACGTGGTCGAGGAGCAGCCCGGCGAAATCGAGCCACACCCCTTCGCCGGTCACCGACGCCAGCGCGAGGAAGCCCTCGGCGACATCGGCGTAGTCCTCCAGCACTCCCGCGTTCGCCCCGGCCCGGCCGTCCTTGCTGGTCCGGCAGAGCCGCGCGTGCTCGTCCAGATGCAGACGCACCAGGAGATCGGCGGCGGAGACGGCGGCCTCGACCAGGTCGGGGCGGTCGAAGTAGGCGCCGGTCTCGGCGAGGGCGGCGATCGCGAGCCCGTTCCAGGCGGCCACCACCTTGTCGTCCCGGCCCGGCGCGGGGCGCAGGTCCCGGGCCGCGAGCAGCCGCGTGCGGACCGAGGCGATCCTCTCCGCGTCGAACACGCCCTCGTGCTGCGGAAGCTGCAGTACGGAGGAGCCCTCCTCGAAGGTGCCCTCCGTGGTCACCCCGAAGTAGGCGGCGGCCAGTTCGGCGTCCTGCTCCCCGAGCACCTCGGCGAGCTGCGCGGGGGTCCACACGTAGTACGCGCCCTCGACGTGCCGGCCGGCGCCGTCGTCGCTGTCGGCGTCGAGCGCGGAGGCGAACCCGCCCTCGTTCGTGCGCAGTTCGCGCACCATGAAGTCGGCCGTCTCCAGCGCCACCCGCCGGGCCGGCTCCGAGCCGGTGGCCCGCCACAGATGCGCATAGACACGGCACAGAAGGGCGTTGTCGTAGAGCATCTTCTCGAAGTGGGGCACGACCCACTCCCGGTCCACGGAGTACCGGGCGAAGCCACCGCCCAACTGGTCGTAGATACCGCCCCGGGCCATCCGCTCACAGGTGTCCTGCGCCATCTGGAGCGCGCCCTCGGAGCCGGTACGGGCGTGGTGGCGCAGCAGGAACTCGACCACCATGGACGGCGGGAACTTGGGCGCCCCGCCGAACCCGCCGCGCCGGTCGTCGTACTCCCGGGTGAGCGCGAGCAGCGCCTGCGCGAGCTCCCCGTCGCCCGGGGTCTTCGCGTCGCCGTAGGAGATCTCCCGCGCCGCCAGGTCCCGCACGATCTTCCCGGCGACCTCCGCGACCTCGTCCCGCCGGTCGGTCCAGGCGCTGTGCACCCCCTCCAGCACCTGCCGGAAGGACGGCATGCCCTGCCGGGGCTCGGGCGGGAAGTAGGTCCCGAAGTAGAAGGGCTCGCCCTCCGCCGTCAGGAAGACCGTCATGGGCCAGCCGCCCTGCCCGGTCGCCGCCTGCACGGCCTCCATGTAGACGGCGTCGACGTCGGGCCGCTCCTCGCGGTCGACCTTGACGTTGACGAAGTGCTCGTTCATGTACGCGGCGGTCTGCTCGTCCTCGAAGGACTCGTGCGCCATGACGTGACACCAGTGACAGGCGCTGTAACCGACGCTCAGCAGCACCGGCCTGCCGCTCGTGCGGGCCTCCTGGAAGGCCTCGGCCGACCAGGGCCACCAGTCCACGGGGTTGTCGGCGTGCTGGAGCAGATACGGGGACGTCTCATGAGCCAGGCGGTTCGGCATGGAGTCCATCCTGCCCCAGTACCCGGGGATCCACGGACAGCACCGATGCGGCGCGGCTCCCGCCCGCACCGGCGGCGGGCCGTCGGCCCTCTCCCCTCCACTCCTCATCCGCCGCACACTTGACCACGAGGCACACCGTCGCCGCCGGAGGGGGACCTGGCATGAGGGACAGTCACAGGGTGGAGGCCGAGCAGCTGATCGCGCGGGCCGTCGAGGAGGAGGTACGGCGCTCCGGCGGCCGTGCCGACGGACAGGTCCTGATCACCCGCACGCGCGCCGCGCTCGACAGCATGGCGCAGACGGCCGCCGAGGAGTACGCGGCCTACACCCGCGCCCTCGACGCGGCCCGCGCCGGACAGCTCACCTTCGGCCAGCGCTACGCCCGCGAGGGCGGGACAACCCCCCTGCTGGTGGCGGCCGTTGCCGCGGTCGCGGCCGCCGTCACCGACCTGGC
>NZ_JBEOWS010000172.1:0-19907 GCF_040296125.1 Streptomyces sp. NPDC002265
GGTGGGGGGTGGCGGTCGCGGCGTCCGCCGTCGCCGCGGCGACGGCGAGCGAACGTTCGGAGGAGGCAGCGGCGGCGGTGCCGGTGGTGGCGGTGGTCTGTCCGCCGGCCGCCGCGGCGGGCAGGTCGGCGGACCGCGACGGCGAGGAGCAGCCGGCGGCGAGGAGGAGGGCGGCCGTGGTCAGTAAGGGCATGAGGGCACGCGTGTGCCCACGCCTCGTGCGTCTGCGCAAGGTCAAGTCCTGAGGGGGGTGGTGGGGGGTGGCAAAGGGAAAACCGTCACCGGCGCGTCCTACTGACGAGTACTACCGGTCGGTAATGAGGCATGAGCATGGCATGGGAAGTTCATGGGTGCTCCACGATCCGGCCACAGGCGGTTGTGATCTGTGCCACGAGATTCGTGTCAGTTCGCCCTGGTGGCCACCTGCTCCACCGTCACATCCGGACGCGGTTCCTCGCGCCCCGCACGACGTCGTGCAGCAGGCCCGGCTTCCTCGCCGGCGAGCTGTCCCCCGGCCTCTCAGGGCACCGCGGTGCCGGGTCGCGCTCGGGTGCTGCTTGGATCGCCGGTATGACGGACTGGGGTCGGCTCCACCACGCTTATGGCACCGCGGAAGACATTCCCGGGCTGCTCGACGCAGTGCGTCCAGACCCGAAGGATCCCGGCTGGGACGCGCTCTGGTCCCGGCTGTGCCATCAGGGCACCGTCTACCCGGCGAGTTACGCGGCCTTGCCCGCTCTGACCGAGATGGCGCGCCGATGGTCGGTCGCTGACCGGCAGATGCCGCTGGCCCTCGCCGGCTCCATCGTGGCCGGCACGGATCAGCCCTTCGGCGACGACGATCCCCAAGTGGCCTACGCCTCCCAGATATCCGAGCTGGCGCGGCTGACCGAGGAAGCCCTTCAGGACCCGGAGCACACCGGCGATCCCGGCACTTACGTCCACCTGCTCGGCACGCTGCTCAGCTTCCAGGGCGTCGAGGTCTGGAGCGAGGAACTCGACGGACTGAACGACGAGGAGTACGAGGTGCCCTGCCCCTCGTGCGCGACGGAGAACTTCATCGTCCTCGGCGAGCACGGCTTCTTCTCGACCACCGACAGCATGTACATGAAGCCGTCAGCCGCCGCCGCGAAGCAGGTGCCGCTGCGCCCACGGGACCCCGCGGCCCTGGAAGGAATCGGCCGGAAACTCCACTCCCGCGCGCTCACGGACGGCTACCCGGACGTCGCGCACCAATTGACCTACGTTTTCGGAGACGCACAGTGCGCCGAGTGCGACGTGACCTTCAGCATCGAGGAAGCGATCATCTCCCGGCAGTACTGATGGCGCCTTCCTCGAAGAGGAAGAACGGCTTGGCGCCGCGGGCGGGGGTTTCGGCCAGCGCGATGGCTTCGGTGAAGCGTTCCAGCGGGAACGGGCAGCCCTCCGGGATGGTCAGGACGCCGTCGGTGACGAGGGTGCGGACCTCGGACAGGGCGTCCAGGGCGTCCGCGGGCGAGGTGGTGCCGAACCAGCGGTTCAGCCAGAATCCACGGACCGTCTTGGTCTCGTAGATCACCGAGCGTGCGGACAACGGGATCGTCAGCGCTGCCGGGTCGGTCTGCCGGTGGGTGGAGAGCGCGCCGTAGACCACGACCTCGCCTCCCGGAGCCAGTGCCTGGGACACCTGGGCACCCACGTCGCCCGCGACACAGTCGAGGGCCTTGCGCACGCCGACCGTTCCCGCGATCTCTGCCACGCGCTGCACCAGGTCCTCGTCCGCCGTGCAGACGACCTCGTCACCACCGAGCGCCTTGATCTCCTCGACGGCGTCGCGCCGTCGGACGACATTGATCGTGGGAATGCCCAGATGCCGGGCCAGCTGGATGACGAGCCTGCCGACGGTGGAGCCCGCGGCCGTCTGCAACAGCCACTCCCCCGGCTGTACGTCGAGTTCGCGGGCCACCAGGAGCAGTGCGGTCAACGGGTTGACGGCGAGTTGGCAGGCGTCGGAGTCGCTCAGCCGGCCGGACACCGGCAGGAGCCTTCGCGTGTCGGCGACGAGGTACTCCTGCCAGGTACCGGTCGCGCGCGCCCCGGGTACCGCCGGGATCGCGGCGTGCACCACGCGCTCGCCGATGCTCAGCGCGCCGGCGTCCGGGCCGAGGGCCTCGATCCGGCCCACGCACTCCATGTGGCCCCCGACAGCGGGAAACTCCGGGGAGAAACCGTAGCGGCCACGCAGCACATGCAGATCGCTGGCGTGGACCGGAGTCGCCTTCACCCGGATCAACGCCTGACCGGCTTCCGGTGTGGGGACAGGGCGGGATTCCAGTCGCAGGACATCGCCCGGTTCGCCGACCTTCTCGGCCACGAGCGCGCTCATGGTGGGGGGCATGGACATGGGATCTCTCCTTCAGCCGGGCTCGGCGTCCGCCGGACAGCGCAGCGGAAGAGTGCTCCTCGGGGCACGATCCCGTTCGGAGCCGAGTCCTCTCGTTCGGAGCCGAGTCCTTCCGTTCGGAGCCGGGTCCTCCTTCAGTCATTATCCGGCCGCTCCGCCGAGGGGCCGACTCCAGCGGCCGGCCCCCTGTGCGTCCGTGTGTGCTCCGGGGATGGGAATCGCACCGGTTCTCGGCCACAGTGGACGTGCTCGACCGAGGGGAAGCCGTGGCGGGGGAGGTGGACCGATGACGCAGCCCGGTCTGTTCGAGCGGGAAGCCGTCGTGGTGGAGCAGCCGAGGCGTTCCTGGTGGCGCAGACACACGGGCCCCGACCTGACCGTGTCCTCCCTGGACGGGATCCCGCTCGCCCTGGTCACGCACATCGACGACACGCTCTCCGTCCTCACCGAGGTCTCCGGGGAGTACGTCGTCCGTATCGACAGGCGCTCGCGGTCCGGACCGTTCGAGCAGTTCGCGCCGACGCGGTTCCACTTCGTCGACGCGGCAGGCCGGGAGGTCGGAACCGCCGGTGCCCGTGGGCTCGTCAAGACCCGGCAGTTGAGCCTGCGGACGGAGCAGGGGCGCCGGCTCTTCCTCACCCGGCTGGGAAACCTGGGCCTCGAATGGCATCTCACGGAGACGGAGACGGATCCGGATGAGGGTCCGGCGGCGGGGATCCTCGGCCGGGTCACGGTGAGCACCGTCGACAGATGGTTCGGGCTGCAGCGGTACGTGGTCGAGACGGACCCTGGCCTGGACGTCTCCGAACGGCGGACCGTCGTCGCCTCGGTCGTCTGTCTGCACCTGCTCCGCCGACCGCCGGGCGGCAACGGGCCCGCTTGAGACGGGGACGGAGGCGGAGGCGGAAGCGGAAGGGTCGCTGTGCGTGCTCGACCGATCACGCGGCGGCTCGGGACGCCTGCCTCGCTCCCCTCAAGAGGGTTGCAAGGCAAGGCGGTTGGATTTTCGGTCTGGGCTGGACTGTCCGAGAGCCTGCGCATGCGCCCAAAGCTGCGGCGCGGGGCCCGGCTCCGGTGGACATGCCCGACAGGGCGTCGGAGCATGGAGGAGAGGGACAGCACACCGGTTCACCTGTGACCGCGTGGCCGACGTGCCCTGGACGCATGCGGTGGCCTCCGAGCCCCTGGGCAGGGTGCTCGCGCGCATCCCGGTTCGTACGTATCCCGGTTCGTACGTTCCCGGTTCGTACGTTCCCGGTTCGCACGTTCCCGGTTCGTACGCATTCGGGGTCGTACTCATTCCGGGTCGTCCGCACTCCGGGTCGTACGTATCCCGGTTCGTACGCATTCACCTCGCCCCCGGGGCCGCCACCGCATCCGGCGTGCCCCTTCCCGTTCTGGGAGGAATGAACGATGATCCGCACCCGCCGTCTCGCGCTGCTCGCCCCGATGGTCCTGTCGGCACTGGCTCTCGGGCCCGCCGTCACCGCTCACGGAGCGACAGGGCAGGCACCTGCCCCTGCCCCGGCAAAGGCCAGGTGTCTGCTCACGCAGGACACCGCCAACTCGAAGCCGGACAATCCGAGGTTCACCCTCTCCGCATCCGGTTTCCGGTCCAACACGGTGTCGTTCTCCGGCGGCAACGGCGGTGGCGCGGCGACGACCACGAACGGGTCCTTCACCGTCAACAACCTCGGGGCCGGCCGCTACGTGGCCGTCGGCAACATGGACGGCAGGGTGAACTGCGGCCGCACGCCCGAGGTCCCGAACGATCAGCAGGACGCCAAGGCCCAGTACAAGCAGGGGTTCACCGACGGCTTCAACGCGATCAAGCAGAGCTGTAGCGGGCCGATGCTGAGGAGCCTCACCGCGGTGAACCCGAACTACGCGGAAGGATTCAAGGACGGAGCCGCACTGGCTGCCGACAAGTTCTGCGACTAGGGACATGCCCTCGCAGACGCGGGCATCCGCGGAGGCGTCGGGAGTGTGAGCCGGTCTCGTCGGCCGTGGCCCGGTTGGGCCGCGGTCGGCTTCCCGTGCGCCGGCATCCCTGTGAACCCGTACGTGGGGTGCGGTGTTGGTGTCGCGGCGGCCACGGATTGGTTGCGACCGGGACTTATCGCCGTAAGCCCTTTCCCTCGCGGGCAGCATGACGGTCTATGAGCGATGGGCGGCTGAGGGACGGCAGGGACCGGTACGTCGACTTCCTGCGGGCGTGGGCCATTCTCCTTGTCGTGGGCGGCCATTGGCTGATCACGGCGCTCGTCCGCGAGCCGGGCGGGGAGATCCGTGCGCCCGAGTTGCTGGCCACCGTCCCCTGGACGCAGTGGCTGACCCTGGTGTTCCAGATCATGCCGCTCTTCTTCCTGGCCGGAGGGTACGCGGCGAGCGGCTCCTGGGGGCGGGCCCGGGCGGCGGGCGGGACCGTCGGGGGGTGGGTACGGCAGCGGGTGTTGCGGCTGTTGCTGCCGGCCGCCGTCTACAGCGCGATGGTGTTGTGCGCCCTGGGTGTCTGCGAGGCCGTCGGGGTGGACCGGGGCACGCTCGCGCTCGTGGGGTGGGCGATGGCCATGCAGTTCTGGTTCCTGCCGGTGTATCTGCTGCTCAGCGCCCTCACCCCGGCGCTGCACGCGGCGCATCGGCGGTGGGGACTGCTCGTACCCGTGGGACTGGGGGCATCGGCTGTGGTGGCCGACGTGCTGGCGGCCGGGCTTCATGTGCCGGTGGTCGGGCTGTTGGACTACCTGCTGGTGTGGGGTGTGGCGTATCAGCTCGGGTTCTGCTGGCGGGACGAGGGGACGGGCGGGGCGCGAAGCGCGGTGCGGGACGGACTGTCGAACGGGCGTCGCGCGGTACCGGCGGTCATGGCCGTCTGCGGCACACTGGCGTTCGTCGCGCTGGTCCGGTTCGGACCGTTCCCGGTCAGTCTGATCCTGGTGACCGGGCAGACGCCCAACAACACCGACCCTCCATCGGTGGCGATGCTCGCCTGGGCGGTCGCCCAGGTCGGGTGGTGCCTGCTCGCGGCGCCCGCGGTACGGCGGTTGCTGGAGCGCGAGCGGGTGTGGCGGGCGGTGCGGCCCCTGGGTGCCGTCGGGATGACGCTGTATCTCTGGCACATGCTGCCGGTGCTGGTCGCCGCCGCGGCCTTCTATCTGACCGGGATCGCGCCCCAGCCCGCGATCGGGTCGGTGGCGTGGTGGGGGTGGCGGGTGCCCTGGCTGCTGGTGCTCGGGGTGGTGCTGGTGGGGGTGGTGTGGGCGTTGCGGCCGCTGGATCGGGGTCTGGACCGGGGGCAGGCGGCACTCCGCGCTCGGGCCACCACCTCGTACGGCGGTCCCTACGGAAGTCCGGCCGGCGGTCCCGGCGGAAGTCCGGGCGACGGCTCGGACGGCGGCTCGCGTGGGGCGGCCTGGCTGCTGTGGCCCGGCCTCGGTGCCGCTGTCGCCGCCCTGGGTTACTTCGCCGGGCATGGCTTCGCGTACGACGGACGGTTCCCGGTGCTGCCCGCGCTGGGACTGGCGGCGGGGGTGGCGCTGGTGACGGCGGCCGGCCGGGCGGAGCCGCACCGGGAACATGGAAGCGAGCGAGAGCGGAGCGGCGGAATCCCGATGGGTGCCCGGGGTGCGGCGGGCACGGCGGATCCGCAGGGGGCCGTGGACGGAACTCCCGGCGGCGTCGCCTGAGCCCAGAGCTCTGGCCCCTGGGCCCTGAGCTCTGATTCCTGGGCCCTAAGCTCTGATTCCTGGGCTCTGAGCTCGGCGTCCGGCGGGTTCGGGAGGCGTCAGGCCGTGCGTTTGCGGGCTGTCGTCTTCCTGGACGCCGACTTCCCGGCGGTCGCCTTGTCGGCCGCCTTCGCAGCGGTCTTGGCGGTTGACTTTCCGCTCGATCCCGCGGTCGATTTCCCAGTCGATCCCGTGGTCGGCTTCGCGGTCGATTTCGATGTCGTCCTGGCGGCGGTGGACTTGGCTGCCGTCTTCTTCGCCGGCTGGGCCGACTTCGACGTCGACTTCCTTGCCGGCGCGGAGGTTCCGGACGCCTTCTTCGACGCCGTCGTCGACTTCTTCCCCCCGGTCTCCTTGGGCTGGGACCGTGCCGTCCTGCGGGCTGTCGGAAGCTGTCTGACCTCCGCGTCCGCCGTCTCCGCCACCTCGCCCCCGGTCTCCCCGGTCCTGGACTCCCGGGCCGCGCGCACACTCTTCTCCAGTGCCGCCATCAGGTCGAGGACCTTGCCGCCCGTCGCCGGCTCCGGGGATTCCGGTGGCGCCTCCCCGGCCGCCTTCGCCGCGATGACCTGTTCCAGAGCCTCGCGGTACTCGTCGTGCAGGTCCGCCATGTCGACCTCACCGAGGGTGTCCATGAGGGCGTCCGCCAGGTCGAGCTCCTTGTCGTTGACGGTGACCGCGGTCTCCGGAGCGACGCCTTCCGGGGCGCGTACCTCGTCGGGCCAGAGCAGGCCGTGCATGGCGATGGCGTCCTCGACCACGCGCAGCATGCCCAGGCGCTCACGGCCGCGCAGCGCGAACTTGGCGATGGCCACCTTGTTGCTGCGCTTGAGGGCCTCGCGCAGCAGGGTGTACGGCTTGGCGGCCGGGGCTCCGCTCGCCGCGAGGTAGTACGCGCTTTCGAGGTGAAGGGGATCGATCCGGTCCGCCGGGACGAAGGCCACGATCTCGATCGTCCGCGCGGTGGGGATCGGCAGGTGGGACAGGTCGTCGTCGGTGATCGGGATGATCGTGCCGTCCGTGTCCTCGTACCCCTTGCCGATCTCCGCCGAGGCGACCTCGCGGTCCTCCAGCTCGCAGATCTTGCGGTACCGGATGCGGCCGCCGTCCTCGATGTGGAACTGACGGAAGGAGATCGAATGGCTCTCGGTGGCGTTCACCAGCTTGATGGGGATGCTCACCAGGCCGAACGAGATGGCTCCGTTCCAGATGGATCGCACGCGCCACGCCCTTTCGATCACTTCTGTCTCGACGGTCGGTCCTGTTTCGACGATCGGCGACGATCAGTCCTGTTTCGACGACCGGCTCTTCTTCGAGTTCCACTTGGCATGGTTTGCCATGAGACGCCAGGTCTCCATGGGATTCTCATCGTATGACGCCAATCACAGAGGTGGAGGGGCGGCGGCTCGCGCTCAGCAATCTCGACAAGGTGCTGTATCCGGCGTCCGGGTTCACCAAGGGCGAGGTGCTGCACTACTACGCGACGATCGCCGACGTCCTGTTGCCCCATCTGCGTGACCGGCCGGTCTCCTTCCTGCGGTACCCGGACGGGCCCGACGGGCAGGTCTTCTTCACCAAGAACGTGCCGCTGGGTACGCCCGAGTGGGTCACCACCGCCGAGGTGCCCAGGTCGGAGGGGCCCGCCCGGATGGTGCTCGTGCAGGACCTGGCCAGCCTGATGTGGGCCGCCAACCTCGTCACGGAGTTCCACACGCCCCAGTGGGTCGTCCAGGAGGCCGAGGCCGCCGACCGGATCGTCTTCGATCTCGATCCGGGCCCGCCGGCCACCGTCGTGGAGTGCTGCGAGGTCGCGCTGTGGCTGCGGGAGCGGCTGGCCGCCGACGGGATCGAGGCGTGCGCGAAGACCTCCGGATCGAAGGGGCTGCACCTGGTGGCGGGGGTGCGGGGGGCGTCGTCCGGGCGGGTGTCGGAGTACGCCAAGGAGCTCGCCGTCGAGGCGGAGCGGGCGATGCCGCGGCTGGTCGTCCACCGGATGACGCGGAGCCTGCGGCCCGGGAAGGTGTTCGTCGACTGGAGCCAGAACGCGGCGCGGAAGACGACGGCGGCTCCGTACACGCTGCGGGCGCGGGCGGAGCCGCTGGCTTCGGCGCCCGTGACCTGGGGCGAGGTCGAGGGGTGCGAGGCGCCGGCGCAGCTGACGTTCCGGGCGCCGGACATCGCGCCCCGTGTGCGGGACCACGGTGATCTGCTGGCCCCCGTGCTGGATGCGGAGCGGGCCGGTCCGCTGCCTTGACCGCCCCGTCCGCTGACTTGACCGCCTGGTCCGCTGCCTTGACCCCCGGTCGTCCTGACTACCCCGTCCGCCCGTCCGTGCTGACCACCCCGTCCGTCCTGACCGCTCCGTCCGTCCTGGCCCGGGGCCCCTGGAATCCGCTCAGACCCGCGCCCAGGTGCGCCGGTCCCGTGCCATCGCGTGCAGGGCCTCCACGTCCGCCGGTTTCAGCACCCCGCCCAGGCGGGCCAGGTTCGCGACTTCGGGATCCGTCAGGACACGGACCTCGCGGGGCGTGGTGGTGAAGCGCAGGCCGGCCGGACCCACCAGGGCCAGTACCGGGCGGACCTCGGCGGTCAGTGCGTAGGACGCCCGGTCGGCGTCGGCGCGCAGGCGGCGCAGCAGGGGCTGCGGCTCGCGCCGGCCCAGCGCGACCATGGGGTCGGCGACGAGCACCCGCTGCTTGCGGGCGTGCACCGCGTGGACCACGAACAGGCCCGCGGGGCCGATGGTCAGGTGGTGGACCCGGTCGCCGCCGGGCAGCGGGACGGAGTGCAGGGTGCGCCAGCCCGCGCCGTCGAGGTCGTCCAGGATGTCGCCGATCGTCTGTTCCGCCTCCAGCTCGCGGCGGCGCGGGTCCGGGCGCAGCCGGTGGGAGACGGCCGGGCTCCGGTCGAGGGCGATCAGCAGGGCCTCGCCCGGACGGTTGGGGGCGAGGTCGTCGTCCGGGGGCAGGGAGAGCCGGGCCAGCTCGGCGGGGGCGGGCACCGGGGGCGGGCCCACCGCGACGGGCCCGGTCAGGAAGGGCGTGAGGGCGTGGAGCACGTCGTCCCTGCGGTCCTCGCTGAGCAGGTTGACCCGGGCGGCCTCGCGGTCGTACCAGGCGATGTTCCGGCCGTCGGGGAGACGGACGTACAGCTGTTCCCGGCCGTGCCGCCAGATCGGTACGACGCGCAGTCCGCTCATGCACCATCACCCCTCGACCATGGGAACAGGCGGGGTGCTCCAGGGGCAAGAACCCGGATACCTTTGAGGGAGTTGGCCTGGCGGTCGGGAGGGCACTGTTGCGGACTCGCGGCAAGCAACCCGGTGTGCCCGCGCCGCAGAACCCGTGGAGCGAGATCGTACCGGGGCTGTGGATGGGCGGGCACGAGTTCCGGAACCGTTCCGGGCACCTGGAACTCGCTGTCGTACGGGACGAGTTCGACCTCGTCCAGACGCTGCTGCGGCTGCCGGGGCACGGCCCCGACGCCGGGATCGAGCACCATGTGTGGCCCATCCCGGACGGACCCCTGGACGGGACGCAGCTCGCGGGCGTGATGCGGCTGGCTCAGGCCGCGAGCGAGGCGCTGGACGAGGGGCGCAGGGTCCTCGTCCGCTGCTACCACGGCTACAACCGCTCGGGGCTCGTCGTGGCGCACGCGCTGGTCCGCCGGGGACACTCGGCCGACGAGGCGATACGGCTGATACGTTCCCGGCGCTCGCCCTGGGCGCTGCACAACGAACTGTTCGTCGCGTATCTGCGGGCCGGGCTGCCGACGGCCCGCCTGCTGGAGGACCTCGCCGAGTGAGCACCTCGCGGACGGACCGCAGCCGCCGGCGGTGCAGCGCGGGCTCGCTCGGGCCACCGGCCGCGCAAGATGAATTTTCATATGAATAAGGTGTACGCGGCCTCGCCGTCATCAGCCGCAGGAGTGCCGTGCGCCTCAGCCGACCCACCCGTACCGCCCTCGCCGTCCTGGCCGTCGCTCTGTCGGCGACCACGACGGCCTGTGGCGACGCCGGCGGGCTGCGTGCTGCCGGGGCGACCCCGACCGCGAACAGCCCGGCCCGGCTCTGGCCGGATCTGCCGCCGGCCTCGTCGCCCGCGTTCGACTTCGACGAGGCGGAGACGAAGACCGTGAAGGGCGTCGCCGTGCCGGGTGACGACATCCGCAGGGTGGATCCGGTGGCGGTCGTGCGGGCGGAGATCACGTCCGACCCCAACGACTACGCGGGCGCCGGGGCGCGCTACCACGGGACGGTGAGCGCGCTGGCCGACTGCGTCGAGGGCAGGCAGAAGGCGACCTGGGCACAGCCGAAGGGCTGCCCCGTGCTCCAGCCGTACTACCGGGACCTGACCGGCGACGGGCACGACGACCTGACGCTGGGTTTCCGGCTGCTGCCCGGCGAGCTGACCGCCGTACGCGTCTACACCGTCGAGAAGCACCGTCTGGTGCAGGTGATGTCGTACGAGGACGCACTGAGCGCGGTCGAGCTGGCGGGGCGGTCCGTGATCGTCCGTTCGCCGTCGGAGGTCGCCGGGTACGAGTACCGCCTCCAGTGGACCTGGGACGCGCAGCAGAAGGCGATGCTGCTGACGCACGACGAGATGCTCCGCACCGGCGGGAGGTCGCCGTCCCCCAGGCACTCCTCGGCCTCGCGGTCCGCCCGGCCGTCGTCCGCCGCGCCGTCCGCCACCCCGCCGGCCTCGCCGTCCACCACCCGCTCCGCCGCCCTGTCGTCGAGTACGCCATGAGTGTGCTGAGCGCGGTGCGGCTTCCGCAGTGGGCCGGGACCCTGGCGGTGAAGGCCGCGGTGTTCATCATCGTGATGTGCTGCGCGCTCGCCGCGCTGCTCGGCGTCCTGGTGCACGTCCAGGTGACGGACCAGACCGTCGGCCAGGCCCGTGAGCTCGCGCTGTCCCGGCTGACGGACGCGACCCAGGCGTACGAGGCCGGGGACTCGCTGCTGCCGGGCGCCGCCGTCGACCCCGAGGGGCTGCCCGCGCCGCTGCGGGCGCTGGCGGCGCGCGGGGAGCGCGGCACGATGGTCGCCGATCACCGTGGCCGTCCCTCGATGTGGGCGGCGGGGCCCGCCGACGGCGGCCGGGCGCTGGCCGTCGAGGTCGACTACGCCCAGCAGGCGCGCACCATCGAGGGCCTGGACCGGGCGATCCTGTGGTCGTCGGGGCTGGCGATCGGGGCGACGGTGCTGGTGGGGGCGTTCGCGGTGACGCGGGTGGCGCGACGGCTGCACGCCACGGCACGGGTGGCCCGCCGGATCAGCGCGGGCGACCTGGACGCGCGGGTGGACGACCCCCGGGTGAAGGACCTGACACGTCCGCAGGACGAGGTGGCCGCGGTCGCCGTCGCGCTGGACACCATGGCGTCGTCGTTGCAGAGCAAGCTGCTGAGCGAGCAGCGGTTCACCGCGGACGTGGCGCACGAGCTGCGCACCCCGCTGACGGGGCTGCACGCGGCGGCCGAGCTGCTGCCCCCGGGACGGCCGACGGAGCTGGTGCGCGACCGGGTGGCGGCGCTGCGCACGCTCACCGAGGACCTGCTGGAGATCTCGCGACTGGACACCGGGCGCGAGCGGCTGGAGGCGGACACCGAGGACCTGGGCGCGCTGGCGGAGCGGGTGGTGCGCGGCTCCGGCACGGTCACGGAGGTCAGGATCGTGCGCGACGCGCGCGTGGAGACCGACCGGCGGCGGCTGGAGCGGGTGCTGGGCAACCTCGTGGCGAACGGGCACCGGCACGGACGGACACCGGTGGTGCTGACCGTGGACGGGCCGGTCGTCACCGTGCGGGACCACGGCGACGGCTATCCGGAGTACCTCGTGGCCCATGGGCCCCAGCGGTTCCGTACGGAGGGCGGGGCGAAGGGGCACGGCCTCGGCCTGACCATCGCGCTGGGCCAGTCCGAGGTGCTGGGTGCCCGGCTGGAGTTCGCCAACGCCCCGGACGGCGGGGCGCTGGCCCGGCTGACCCTTCCCTGGGCACCGGCACCGGAGGGCACCGGCCAGGACTGAGCGGACCGGTCAGGACCGCATGGCCCCTGGACCGGGCGGACCGGTCAGGACCGCATGGGCCCCTGGACCGGGCGGACCGGTCAGGACCGCATGGGCCGCCGGACCGGGCGGACGGGTTCGGGGGCTCCGAGCGGTCACGGTCATGCGCGCTCCCCGATGGCGCATCGTGACGGGCGTCGACGACACGCCGCTCCTAGTGTGGCGATCAGCGAGTTTCGCGCCTTTTCCCCGCCCTCTCATGGAGGTACCCGGATGTCCGTGCGCCGCGCCCTCGTCCATCCCGCCCTCGTCCGCCCCGCCGCGGTCCCCGCGGTCGGCGCCCGGGCCGCGGGCCCGGCCCGCCGCAGCGGCGACACCGGGTCCGCAGCACGCCGGTGCTGACTCCAGACAAGCCGGGAATCACGGTGCACATAGATATGTGCCGGGCATGACCTCGGCCGGAACAGCGACCGCCGCGCCCACCCGGGACCCCGCCCGCGTGGTGCGCCTCCCGCGACGCCGCGGCATCGAGCTGATCCTCATCGTCGTCGCCGTACTGCTGTCCGTGTACGGCTACTGCGCCGTCGGCCTGGCCCGCAACGGCGCCGTCCCGCCCGGGGCCGCGGGGTACGGTGCCGGACTCGGCGTGCTCGCCCTGCTGGCGCATGTGGCCGTGCGGCTGCGGGCGCCGTACGCCGATCCCCTGCTCCTGCCCATCGGCGTGCTGCTCAACGGGCTGGGGCTGGTGCTGATCTACCGGCTCGACCTGGAGACCCCGGGCGACCGGGCCGCGCCGACCCAGCTGGTGTGGTCGACGCTCGGCGTGGCGCTGTTCATCGCGGTCGTCCTGCTCCTGCGCGACCACCGCGTGCTCCAGCGGTACGCCTACGTCAGTGTCGTCGCCGCGCTCGCCCTGCTCACGCTCCCGATCTTCTTCCCGGCCCTCAACGGCGCCCGCATCTGGATCCGGATCGCCGGATTCTCCATCCAGCCGAGCGAGTTCGCGAAGGTGCTGCTGGCGGTGTTCTTCGCCGCGTACCTGGCCGACAACCGCAACGCCCTCGCCTACACGGGCCGGCCGGTGTGGCGGTTCCGCAGGATCCAGCTGCCCACCGGGCGGGTGCTCGGCCCGATCCTGGCCATCTGGCTGCTGAGCGTGGGCGTGCTGGTCCTGGAGCGCGATCTCGGGACCTCGCTGCTGTTCTTCGGCCTGTTCGTCGTCCTGCTGTACGTCGCCACCGGCCGTACCGGCTGGATCGCGGTCGGTCTGCTGCTCGCGTCGCTCGGCGCGGTCGCCGTCGGCCGGCTGGAGCCGCACGTGCACGGCAGGATCGAGGACTGGCTGGACCCGTTCGCGACGATCGAGGCGGGCCAGGGTCCGAACCAGCTGGCGCAGTCCCTGTTCGCCTTCGCGGCCGGCGGGGTGCTCGGGTCGGGCCTGGGCCTGGGGCACTCCATACTGATCGGCTTCGCGGCCAAGTCGGACTTCATCCTGGCCACGGCCGGCGAGGAGCTGGGCCTGGTGGGACTCTCCGCGATCTTCCTCCTCTACGGACTCCTGGTGGAGCGCGGCTACCGGGCCGGGCTCGCCCTTCGCGAGCCGTTCGGGCGGCTGCTCGCGGTGGGCCTGGCCTCGATCGTGGCGCTCCAGGTGTTCGTCATCGCGGGCGGGGTGACCGGCCTGATCCCGCTGACCGGCATGGCGATGCCGTTCCTGGCGCAGGGCGGCTCGTCGGTGGTGACCAACTGGGCGATCGTGGCGCTCCTGATCCGGGTCAGCGACTCGGCCCGCAGCCAGTACGACGGCCGGGTGGCGCCATGAACAGGTACGACGGTCGGGTGGCGAGTGAACAGACACGACAGCCGGATGGCGCCATGAACAGGTACGACGGTCGGGTGGCGCCATGACCAGGTACATCCGGCACGCGGCCGTCTTCTGTGTCCTGCTGCTGGCCGCGCTGCTCGTCAACGCCCTGCGCGTCCAGGTCTTCCAGGCCGGTCCCTACGACGGCAGCACGGCCAACCGCCGTGCCACGATCGCCCGTTACGGACAGCCGCGCGGCGACATCCTGGTCGGCGGCAGGCCGGTCACCGGCTCCCGGGACACCAGGGAGCAGCTCCGTTACGAACGCACGTACAGCGACGGCCCGTTGTACGCGCCCGTCACCGGCTTCGCCTCCCAGGAGTACGGCACGACACTGCTGGAGCACGCCGAGGACGGGGTGCTGGCGGGCACCGACCCGTTGCTCGCGCCGTTCCCGCTGTGGAGCGACCTGACCCGCGGCCTGCCGCCCGGTGGCAAGGTCGTCACCACCATCGACCCGGCGGCACAGCGGGCGGCGTACGCGGGACTGGCCGGGCGCAAGGGCGCGGTGGCGGCGATCGAGCCGTCGACCGGGCGGATCCTGGCACTGGTCTCCGCGCCCTCGTACGACCCGGCGGAGCTGTCGGGCAACCGGCAGGCGACGAAGGCGGCCTGGGAGCGGCTGAACCGCGACCCGGACAAGCCGATGCTCAACCGGGCGGTGCGCC
Organism: Streptomyces sp. NPDC002265; assembly: GCF_040296125.1. NCBI lineage: Bacteria > Bacillati > Actinomycetota > Actinomycetes > Kitasatosporales > Streptomycetaceae > Streptomyces > Streptomyces sp. NPDC002265. The sequence goes on from NZ_JBEOWS010000172.1 coordinate 14,648, forward strand.
AGACGTATCCGCCGGGTTCGACCTTCAAGGTGGTCACCGCGGCGGCGGCGCTGGACGCGGGCGTGGTCACCGACATGGACGAGTCGACCGACTCCCCCGACCCGTACACCCTGCCCGGGACGCGGACGTGGCTGACGAACGAGGGCGACGGCTGCCAGGACGCCCCGCTGCGGGAGGCCTTCAAGTGGTCGTGCAACACGGTCTTCGCGAAACTCGGGGTGGACGTGGGGGCGCGCGACATGGTGGCGACCGCGCAGGCCTTCGGCTTCAACGACACCGGGCTGCGGATCCCGTTCTCGGCGTCGACCAGCACCTTCGACACCAGCGTGGACCGGGCGCAGCTCGCGCTGTCGTCGATCGGCCAGTACAACACGCGGGCCACGCCGCTCCAGATGGCGATGGTCGCGGCGGCGGTGGCGAACGGGGGGCTGCTGCGGTCGCCGTACCTGGTGGAGCGGACCACCAGCCGCGGCGGCGGCACGGTGGCGTCGGCGGGTTCGCGCCCCGCACGGCAGGTGATGCAGCCGTCGACCGCGGTACAGATGCGGGAGCTGATGACCGACGTGGTCGAGGACGGCACGGGTACGAACGCGGCGATCCCCGGCGCGACGGTCGGCGGCAAGACCGGTACCGCGCAGCACGGCCTCGGCAACTCCGGCATTCCGTATGCCTGGTTCGTGTCGTGGGCGCAGGGCGATCGGGATCCGGAGCCGAAGGTCGCGGTGGCGGTGGTGGTGGAGGACGCGTCGGCGAACCGCGGGGAGATCAGCGGGGGCGGCGACGCGGCACCGATCGCTCGGGAGGTCATGCGGGCGGTGCTGTCCGGGTAAGTGGCCCTGAAGTAGGCGGAGTTGGGGCGGGTGGTGCCGGAGTGAGCGGAGTCGGGCGAGCGGTGTTCGGTGGGTGAGACGGGGGTACTGGCCCGGTACAGGTCCGTCCTACCTTTCGCTCATGACTGAAGCCGCCGAGAACACCGTGTACGAACTCGCCCAGGTCAACATCGCCCGCCTCAAGTTTCCGCTGGAATCTCCCGAGTTGAAGGACTTCGTCGACGCCCTCGACCCGGTGAACGCCGTCGCCGACGCCGCCGGCGGATTCGTCTGGCGACTGGAGAGCGACTCGGGGAACGCGACGGACATCCCGTTCTTCGGGGACGACTGGCTGATCGTCAACATGTCCGTGTGGCGCGACACCGACACACTGACCGCCTTCATGTACCAGGGGCAGCACCGGGAGCTGCTGGCCCGGCGCCGCGAGTGGTTCGAGCGGGTCGAGGAGGCCATGACGACCCTGTGGTGGGTCCCGTCGGGCCACCGGCCGACCGTCGCGGAGGCGGAGGACCGGCTGCGGCATCTGCGGGCGCACGGGGAGACGCCGTACGCGTTCACCCTGCGGACGACGTACCCTCCGCAGGCGGCGGCACCGCTGCCGGAGCCGGAGGCGGAGCCGGCGGAGCGGGTCCGCACGTAGACACGGAGTCAACAAGTACTGCGCAAGGGATTGACGACCTTGCTGACAGGCAGTCTCATAAGTTCGGTAGACGTGACCCCGGGCAACGAGGTGGGACAGCCATGACGACCCTGACGGAAGCCGACGCGCTCGACGGTGTGCGCGATGCGCTCGGGCTCCTCAAGGACCGCGAGCAGGTGGCCGAACGCCTGCTCGCGTCGTCCGCCAAGCACTCCTTCGACCCGGACCGGGAGCTGGACTGGGACGCGCCCTTCGAGGAGGGCAAGTGGTACTGGCCGCCGGAGCTGCTGTCGCTGTACGACACCCCGCTGTGGAAGCGGATGGGCGAGGAACAGCGGATCCTGCTCTCGCAGCACGAGGCGGCCGCGCTGGCCTCGCTCGGCATCTGGTTCGAGATCATCCTCATGCAGCTGCTGGTCCGGCACATCTACGACAAGGCGGCGACGAGCGCGCACGTGCGGTACGCGCTGACCGAGATCGAGGACGAGTGCCGGCACTCGAAGATGTTCGCCCGGCTGATCGAGCGCGGCGACGCGCCCTGGTACCCGGTCAGCCGGGGGCACCAGCGGCTCGGACGGGTGTTCAAGACGATCTCCACCACACCCGGATCGTTCACGGCGACGCTGCTCGGCGAGGAGGTCCTCGACTGGATGCAGCGGCTGACCTTCCCCGACGAGCGGGTGCAGCCGCTGGTCCGGGGCGTGACGCGGATCCACGTGGTGGAGGAGGCGCGGCACGTACGGTACGCCCGCGAGGAGCTGCGTCGGCAGATGGTGACCGCGCCGAAGTGGTCCCAGGAGTTCACCCGGGTCACCTCCGGCGAGTTCGCCCGGGTGTTCTCGGTCGCCTTCGTCAATCCCGAGGTCTACACGAATGTGGGGCTCGACAAGCGGGAGGCGATCGCCCAGGTGAAGGCCAGCGGGCACCGGCGGGAGATCATGCAGACGGGGTCGAAGCGGCTGACGGACTTCCTCGACGACATCGGGGTGCTGCGGGGCGTGGGGCGCCGGCTGTGGAAGTCCTCGGGGCTGCTGGCGTAACGGACGGCCGGTCCGGTGGCCGGTTCCTGGACACCGGGGTCCGGTGGCCGGTCGGGTGGCCGGTCCGGGAACCGGTGGCCGGGCCGGGCAGCGATTACCCTGCCGGTCATGACCCCCTCAGCGCCCACCCCCGCCTACCGCCGTCTGAGCGTCGAGGAGCGTCGCAGCCAGCTGCTCGACTCCGCCCTGTCCCTCTTCGCGCACCGGGCACCGGAGGAGGTGTCGCTGGACGACGTGGCGGAGGCGGCCGGGGTCTCGCGCCCGCTGGTGTACCGGTACTTCCCGGGCGGCAAGCAGCAGCTCTACGAGGCCGCCCTCAGGTCCGCCGCGGACGAGCTGCAACTCTGCTTCGACGAGCCCCGGCAGGGCCCGCTGCTGCCCCGGCTGTCCCGCGCCCTGGACCGCTATCTCGCCTTCGTCGACCAGCACGACGCCGGGTTCAGCGCGCTGCTCCAGGGCGGGAGCGTGGTGGAGACGTCCCGGACCACCGCCATCGTGGACGGGGTGCGCCGGGCCGCCGCCGAGCACATCCTCAGTCACCTCGGCGTCGGCGACCCCGGACCCCGGCTGCGGATGACCGTCCGGATGTGGATCACCGCGGTGGAGGCGGCCTCGCTCATCTGGCTCGACGAGAACAAGGAGCCGCCCGCCGACGAGCTGCGGGACTGGCTCGTGGAGCAGTTCGTCGCCGTGCTGGCGGTCACCGCCCGGCGGGACCCGCAGACCGAGGCGCTCGTGCGCGCCGTCCTCGGGGCGGATGGCTGACACTGGTGCCGTGAAGAGCCAAGACACCCCCTTCGAGGGCGGCCCCATGGACGGGCGCGTCCTGCCCGTGCTGCTCGGGCCCACCGGGCATCCGCCGAAGACGTACCGCATCCCCGTGCCGGACGCGGCCGGCGGCGCGCCCACCGTGCTGGTGTACCGGCGCGTGCCCCGGGGGCAGGGCAAGCTGCTCGGGCTGCACCAGGGATGGAAGTACACATTCGACCCGGAGGGGAAGAAGAGCGGCCGGCCGAAGTGGCCCTGGTCCAAGCCGGACACCGCCCAGGACACCACGCCGGACGTCTAGGACCTGCGGCTCGCCCGCAGGACGGGACACTCCGCTCCCCCGGGCGCGCCCGCGGTACGCCCGGCCGGCGGCGATCCACACACCACGCCGGACGGCAAGCCGGACGACCCGTACGGGTGACCTCGTTGCGCCGGTCCGCGCATACTCCGTTCCTGAAACACGCAGGGTTATCTGATCATCACGGTACGGAGGCGGGCGGACCGGCCGTCTGCTCCGCGCCGGAGGTGATGAGGTGTCAGGAAGGTTTCTGCGTCTGGCCTGTACGGCGGCGGTCGCCGCCCAGCTCGCCCTCGTACCCCAGTCCGTGGCGGCCCTCCCCGGCCCCGGGACAGCCACCGCAGGCCCCGGGGCGACCGCCACAAGTCCCGGTGCGGCCACAGCGGACCCCGGGACGGTCGCCGCGAGCCCCGGGACAGTCACCGCAAGTCCCGGTGCAGCCACCGCAAGTCCCGAGAAGCGTTCCGTCGCCGAGCTGCTGACGGACCTTCAGCAGCTCTACCTCGCGACGGAGAAGGCCACCGAGACCTACAACGCCACCGAGGAGCAGCTGAAGAAGCAGCGCACCCATGCCGACCGGCTGGACGCCGAACTGGACCGGGTGCGGCTGTCGCTGGACGAGAGCAGGGACGAGGCGGCACGGCTGGCCCGCCAGCAGTACCAGGGCAGCGCCGGCGTCTCGCCGTACCTGCGCCTGCTGCTCGCCCGCGACCCGCAGCACGCGCTCGACGAGGGCCATGTGCTCGCACGGCTGGCCCGCGAACAGACGCTGACCGTGGGGCGGCTGACCGGGAACGAGCGCAGAAGCCGTGAGCTGGCCCGCAAGGCCCGTACCGCCTTCTACACCCAGCGCACGCTCACCGAACGGCGCAAGAAGGAGCGCGACGACGTGCAAACCCGGCTCGCGGCCGTCGAGCAACTGCTCGCCTCGCTCAGCGCCGAACAGCTGTCCTCGCTGGCCGAGTTCGAGCGGACCGGGATCGCGAAGGCACAGGACGAGCTGATCACCTCCGGCGCGCTCGGCACAGGCGTCGAGCGGAAGCCGACGCAGGCGGGCGAGGAGGCGGTGCGCTATGCCGTGCGGCAGCTCGGGAAGCCGTACGAGTGGGGCGCGGAGGGTCCGAAGTCGTACGACTGCTCGGGGCTGACCTCGCGCGCCTGGCAGGACGCCGGGACGGTGATTCCGCGCACCAGCCAGGAGCAGTGGGCGCGGCTGCCCCGGATCCCGCTCACCGAGCTGCGCCCCGGTGACCTCGTGGTCTACTTCCCCGAGGCGACCCATGTGGCGATGTATCTCGGCCACGGCATGGTGGTCCAGGCGCCCCGCCCCGGCGCGCGGGTGAAGGTCTCCCCGCTGGCCGCCAATCCGGTGCTGGGCGCCGTACGGCCCGATCCCGCGGGCAGGCCGCTGGTGAGCTACACACCGCCGGAACTCCCCGACCACGCCCTCGACGGCACGAACGAGGGATACGCCCCAGCAACGCCCCCGCAGCCGTCGGCCTCGCAGCCGACCGCCCCGCAGCCGGCCGCACCCCGCCCGTCCGTCGTGCAGCCGGCCGCAGCGCCCCGGCCGTCCGCGTCACAGCCGCCCGCGCCGCAGCCGTCCGTCCCGTAGCCGGCCGAGCGCGGCCGCCCGGGGTGGTGCTGCCGCACAGGTGCGGGTCCCCGACAGCACGTCGGGGAC
>NZ_JBEOWS010000173.1:0-19811 GCF_040296125.1 Streptomyces sp. NPDC002265
GTCCGGTTCGAGCGCGTTCCAGCGCATGAACGAAATCGCCACGGTGCCGACGAACGGCAACTGGGTCACCACGATCATGAAGATCAGGGCCGGGTGCGGCGGAGCGGCTTCTCACCGGCTCACGCCGGTGCGCCCAGTTCCGCCCACACGGTCTTGCCGGTCACGCCCGGCGCGCGGACGACACCCCAGTCCAGACACAGCCGCTGCACGATGAACATGCCGTGCCCGCCGGGCCGGCCGGCGCGGTGCGGGGTGCGGGGAGCCGGCTGGCCGGTGCCGCGGTCGGCGACCTCGACCCGGATGACCTTGTTGTCGCAGGAGATCCGGAGCGACTCGGGCCCCTCGGCGTGCAGGCAGGCGTTGGTGACCAGCTCGGACACGACGAGCAGCACGTCCTCGGCGGCCGCCCGGCGGTCCGCGGTGGCGGCCGGCAGCCAGCCCCACGCATACAGCGCCTGGCGGGCGAAGTCGCGGGCGAGCGGCACGACGCCGCTCTGGCCGTCCAGGCTCAGCCGGCGGACCTGACGACCCGTCGACGACGCGACCGCGTCCTCGCGGGACACGCCGCCACCTGGCACGTCACCCTCGGACGCCCCCGAAGCGCCGATCGGCTCCGGGCCGCGGTCGCCCGGCGAGCAGGGCCGGGTGGTGCTCATCAGCGCTTCACCTCACCGATTCGCCAGTTCACGATTCAAGAGTCAGTACGTAGGCCGACGGCGATTCCGTCGACACGGCGCCGACACATTCAGGATGTCTCCTGCCCGACCGGGCCGACCGAACACCCCCCTGTCGGTACGAGCCGACGTCACCCGGGCACCGGTCCACGAGCGGACGCACAGGTTCACCCGGGCGGCGGCCGGACCGCACCCGGACGCGAGGGCCGGGAACGTCGCCCGCCGGACGGCGGACCGGCTCAGGCCGACTCGCCGGACTCCCCCGCCGCACGGCCACCTCCGGTGCCCTTCGCCACATCGCCGCCGTCGTCATCGCCGTCGTCACTGTCGTCGCCACTGCCGCCGTCACCGTTCGCGCCGTCGTCGGCCAGAGCCGAATCGACCGAGTCGTGGACGGTGAAGACCGCCTCGGCCCCGGTGATCTCGAACACGCGCGCCACCACGGGCAGCATCCCCGCGAGGTGCACCCCGCCCCCGGCGGCCTCCGCCTTCAGCCGCGCGCCCAGAAGCACGTTCAGCCCCGTGGAGTCGCAGAACTCCAGTCGCGAGCAGTCCACGACCAGCTTGCTGAATCCCTTGGAGAGGCAGTCGTCGAGGGGGTCGCGCAACAGATCCGCCGTGTGGTGATCGAGCTCACCCACCGGCGTCACGACGGCGCTGGAGCCCTCTTCCCGCACCTCCACCAGAAGCCGGCCCGACTGCGCGCTGCCGACCGTCCCGCGGTCCATGCGTCTCTCACTCCCGAGATCGTGACTGCTGACAGATGCTCTCGAACACTACGCCTTCTCCACACACCCTGACACCCGAACAACCGCCCAGAAACGGACATTTACCACTGAAACGGACTTGCGGTGAACTCGGTGGAACGGGTAGGGCTAGTAGAGACACGTACTCGACACGGCCGGCTTTGGAGGCGCCGCACACCGCAGTGCAGCACTGGCTTCGGCAGCCATATGCCGAGAACGATGGAGGACATCATGTCACCCCGGCTCGACGCGTCGCATACCCATCGGACGACGCCGACACCCCTTCCGGAACATCTGGATCCCATCGAGCGGAACCACCCCGCGCCCGTCCCGCAGGACGACGTGCTCGCCGGGCTTCCGGAGATTCCCCCGTACGAAGAGGTCGGCCCCGTCGACGCGCGGGCCCTGTCCAAGACGCTGTTCGAGCGGCTGGAGTCGCTGGAGGAGGGGACGTACGAGTACTCGTACGTCCGTAACACCCTCGTCGAACTCAACCTCGCCCTGGTCAAGTTCGCCGCCTCCCGCTTCCGCTCGCGCAGCGAGCCGATGGAGGACATCGTCCAGGTCGGCACCATCGGCCTGATCAAGGCGATCGACCGCTTCGACCTGGCCCGCGGCGTCGAGTTCCCCACCTTCGCGATGCCGACCGTCATCGGCGAGATCAAGCGCTTCTTCCGCGACACCTCCTGGTCCGTGCGCGTCCCGCGCCGGCTCCAGGAACTCCGGCTCGACCTGGCCAAGGCCGGTGACGAACTGGCCCAGCAGCTCGACCGCGCCCCGACGGTGGCCGAGCTGGCCGAGCGCCTCGGCATCGGCAGGGACGAGGTCGTGGAGGGCATGGCGGCGTCGAACGCGTACACCGCCGCGTCGCTGGACGCGCAGCCCGAGGAGGACGACTCCGAGGGAGCGCTCGCCGACCGCATCGGGTACGAGGACCACGGGATCGAGGGCATCGAGTACATCGAGTCCCTGAAGCCGCTGATCGCCGGACTGCCGCCCCGGGACCGGCACATCCTCTCGCTGCGCTTCGTCGCCAACATGACCCAGTCGCAGATCGGCGAGGAACTCGGCATCTCCCAGATGCACGTGTCGCGCCTGCTGTCACGGACTCTGGTACGGCTGCGGAAGGGCCTGACGGCCGAGGAGTGAGGGGTGCCCGGCACCGCCTCAACTGCACGCACCAACAGCCACTTTGATTACCCGGAGATAACCCTTTACCCAAAGCCTCTCCTCCCTCACCATGGGCATCACAAACTGGCCGGTACGTCAGGACGGTCGGATGACCGCCAGGGTGCAAGGAGGGCCGGAGAACATGGCACAAGGTGGCGGCGATGCCCATACGGGGGCGTCCGATGCCCGGCTGACCGAACTGCTGCGCGCCGACACCGCGTCCGCCTATCCGGCGCTCCAGGAGATCCGGGCCCGCCACCAGCCCTCGGTCCTCGGCTACGCCCGCCTGTGCGTGACGGGCGAGGCCGCGGCGCGTCAGCTGGCGGCGCAGACCTTCACCGCCGCGGCCCGCGAGACGGCTCGCGGCACCGACCCCGACGTCCCGCTGCGCCACCGGCTGCTGCTGCTCACCGGCAGCGAGGCCGCGTCCTGGGCCACCGACGGGCGGGCCGCCGGCCTGGACCCCGGGCTGCTGCTGGTCCTGAACACCGCCCGGCCGGACGGCCCCGTCCCGCCCATGCTCGCCGCGTTCCGCTCCCTGCCGTCCCGCACACAGGGCCTGATCTGGTACGGCCTCGTGGAGCGGGAGCCGGAGACCCGGACCGCCGCATTCCTCGGGCTCACCGAGTGGGACGTCAGGCACGGCACCCCCCAGGCGCTGCCGGCACTCGGTCAGGCCTGTCTGCGTGCCCGGCTGGCCGCCTCCGACGACCCGCGCTGCGGCGACTTCCGCAGGCTGATCGAGGAGTCCGCGCGGCCGGACAACCCCCGCCACAGCCCCGACCTGCACGCCCACATGACGCGCTGTCCGCACTGCACGAGCGCGTACGAGGAGCTGTCGGCCCTGCGCGACGACCCGCGCACGGCGCTGGCCGAGGGACTGCTGCCGTGGGGCGGCACGGCGTACGCCCGAAGCGGCGCGGCTGCCGCGACGCGCGTCATCCCGCGCGCCGATGCGCGCGTCACCGATCCTTCCGCGCCCCGGACCCGGCCCTGGACCGGGCCGCAGTCCCGGCGCATCGTCCTGGCCTCGGCGGCGCTGAGCGCGGTCCTGGTGCCGCTGCTGCTGTTCCTGAACTCCTCGGACGGCTCGCAGGACCGGCAGCAGTCGGCGGGCGCGGCAGCCGTCCCCTCCAGCCCTCCGGTGACGGTCACGGCGACGGCCACGTACTCCGCTCCGGCCCCGTCCGCGTCCCCGACCCGCACCTCGCCCTCGCCGACCCACAGTTCGGCCCGCCCGAGGCCGACCACCCGAAAGCCGACGCCGACCCCGACCCCCTCACCCGCCGCCCGCCCGCCGGGCGCGGCCTACGCCCAGGTCGTGAACGTGTCCACGGGCCGCTGTCTGGACGTCGCCGGGGACTTCGACGACGGCACGGACGTCGTCACCGCGTCCTGCTCGGGCTCGGACACCCAGCGCTGGCGGGTCGACGCGGACCGCGGTGTCCTCCAGTCGTACGCCGACCCCGACTTCTGCCTCGACAGCCGCGGCGACGTCGACAACGGCGTCGGTGTCTGGAGCTGCGACTCGGTCTACGGCCGTCACGGCCAGAACCTCACCTTCACGGTCGACGACGACGGGGTGATCCGTCCCGCGATCGCGATCGAGACCGGGGTGACCCCCCAGTCCTACGGTGACGGGGTGTCACTGGAGCCGCTGAGCGGGGGTCCGGAGCAGCGGTGGCGGGCCGGCTCCGCCTGAGACCGGTCAGAGCACCCGCGCGCCCCGCCGCCACACCTTGCCGACCAGGGGCACGCCCGGCCGGTAGGCGAGATGGACGTGGCTCGGCGCGTCGAGGACGATCAGGTCGGCGTACGCGCCGGGCGCGACACGGCCGATGTCGTCGCGGCGCAGGGCCGCCGCGCCGCCCGCCGTGGCCGACCAGACCGCCTCGTCCGGCGTCATCCCCATGTCCCGTACCGCGAGCGCGATGCAGAAGGGCACGGAGGACGTGAAGGACGATCCCGGGTTGCAGTCCGTCGACAGGGCGACCGTGACGCCCGCGTCCAGGAGACGGCGGGCGTCGGGCCACTGCGCGCGGGTGGAGAACTCGGCGCCGGGCAGCAGGGTGGCGACGGTACGGCCGTGCGCGAGGGCGTCCACGTCGGCGTCGGTGAGGTGGGTGCAGTGGTCGGCGCTCGCCGCGTCCAGTTCGACCGCGAGCTGGACGCCGGGGCCGTACGAGAGCTGGTTGGCGTGGACGCGCGGGTGCAGGCCCTTGGCCCGGCCCGCCGTCAGGATCGCGCGGGCCTGGTCGCCGTCGAAGGCGCCCTTCTCGCAGAAGACGTCGATCCAACGGGCGTACGGGGCACAGGCGTCGAGCATCTCGCCGGTGACCAGGGCGACGTAGCCGGCCGGGTCGTCGGCGAAGTCGGGCGCGACGATGTGCGCGCCGAGGTAGGTCACCTCGTCGGTGTGCCGGGCCGCGATGCGCAGCGCACGGGCCTCGTCGGCGACCGTCAGACCGTAGCCGGACTTCGTCTCGAAGGTCGTGGTGCCCTGGCGCAGGGCCTCGTCGAGGTGGTGGGTGAGGTTGCGTTCGAGGTCCTCGTCGCTGGCCGCCCGGGTCGCCGCGACGGTGGTGCGGATGCCGCCGGCGCTGTAGGCCCGGCCGGACATACGGGCGTTGAACTCCTCGGTGCGGTCGCCCGCGAAGACCAGGTGGGAGTGGGAGTCGACGAAGCCGGGCAGCATCGCGCGGCCATCGGCGTCGACCCGGTTGTCGGTGGCGGGTGCTTTGCTTGATTCACCGGTCCACACGACACGGTCGCCCTCGATGACGACGGCCGCGTCCCGGACCAGACCGAGCGGCGAACCGTCACCGAGGGAGGGATCGTTGGTGACCAGAGTGGCGATGTTGGTGACGACGGTGCTGACCGTGCTGCTCATGGCGTCCTCGTGGGGGGCGGCGGGGCTGGATGCGGGTCGGGGGGGCGGGCGCCTGGCGTCCGGTCAGGCGTGCAGTGCTTCGACGGCGGCCGCCAGTTCCCGCGGCACGTCGGGGACGAGCGCGTGCACCCCGTCCCGTACGACCTGACGTCCGCCGACGACCGTGTGGCGCACGTCCGCCGCGGTCGCCGCGAATACGGCCGTCTCGGCGCCGAGCCTGGGCACCGGTCCCGCTGTTCTGACCGAGTCGAGCGCGACCGTCGTGAAGTCGGCGAGCGCGCCCGGTTCGAGAGCGCCCGCTTCGGTCCAGCCCAGTGCGGCGTGACCGTCGGCGGAGGCGGCGCGCAGCAGTGCCGCGGCCGTCCAGTGGCCGCGGGTGCGGGTGCGCAGCCGCTCGTCAAGCTCCATCGCGCGCGCCTCTTCGAGCAGGTCGATGACGGCGTGGCTGTCGGAGCCGAGGGAGAGCGGGGAGCCGGCCCGCTGGAGGGCGACCGCGGGGCCGATCCCGTCGGCGAGGTCGCGTTCCGTGGTGGGGCACATGCAGGTGCCGGTGCCCGAGTCGCCGAGCAGCGTGATGTCGGCGTCGGTGAGGTGGGTGTTGTGCACGCCGGTGGTGTGCGGGCCGAGCACGCCGTGGTCGGCGAGCAGCTGCGTCGGGGTGCGGCCGTGGGCGGCCAGGCAGGCGTCGTTCTCGGCGGTCTGCTCGGACAGGTGCACATGCAGCGGGGCCCGCCGCTCCTGTGCCCATCGCGCCACCGTGGCCAGCTGGTCCGCGGGCACGGCCCGTACGGAGTGGATCGCGGCCCCGATCCGTGCGTGATCCCGTTCCTTGAGAACTGAACAGCGTTCGGCCCAGGCGTCCGCGCTGCCGTCGGAGAAGCGCAGCTGGTGGCTGTTGGGCGGCTCGCCGAAGCCGGCCGAGAGATAGGTGGTGTCCAGGAGGGTGATGCGCACGCCGGCCTCGGCGGCGGCCGCGATCAGGGCCTCCCCCATCGCGTTGGGGTCGGCGTAGGGGGTGCCGCCGGGGGCGTGGTGGACGTAGTGGAACTCGCCGACCGCGGTGATGCCGGCCAGCGCCATCTCGGCGTACACGGCGCGGGCGAGCGCGTGGTAGGTCTCCGGGGTCAGCCGGTCGGCGACGGAGTACATCACCTCGCGCCAGGTCCAGAAGGTGCCGGAACCCACCTGGACCGTGCCGCGCAGGGCGCGGTGGAAGGCGTGGCTGTGGGCGTTGGCGAGGCCGGGCAGGGTCAGGCCGCGCAGGCTCTCCGCGCCGGGCGGCGGGGTGGCGACGCCGGTGCGGACGGCCGTGATCCGGCCGCCGGACACCTCCAGGGCCACGCCCGGCTCGACCCGGGTGCCGAGCCAGGCGTGCTCCAGCCAGTACGTCCGTGTGTGGGTCTGCGGGTGGTTCCGGTTCACCTGCGGGCCAGCCCTTCCAGTACGTCGGCGAGCGCGCTCACCCCGGCCGTGCAGTCGTCCTCGGCCGCGAACTCGGCCGGGGAGTGCGAGACGCCCGTGGGGTTGCGCACGAACAGCATGGCGGTCGGGACGCTGCCGGAGAGGATCCCGGCGTCGTGTCCCGCCCCGGTGCCGAGGACGGGCACCTTCAGGTCGGTTCCGGTGCCCAGGATGCGGGCGAGCTCGTCGCGCAGGGCGTGGTCGAACTCGACGACCGGCGTGAACGACTCGCGGACGACGTCCAGGTCGACGCCGTGGCGCTCCGCGTGGGCGCGGGCCGTCTTCTCGATGGCGGTGAGCACGGTGTCGAGGGTCTCCTGTCCCGCGGCCCGCGAGTCCAGCCAGCCCCGCACCAGGGAGGGGATGGCGTTGACGCCGTTCGGCTCGACGGAGATCTTGCCGAAGGTGGCGACGGCCCCGGCGAGTTCGGCCTCGCGGCGGGCGGCGAGGACGGTCTCGGCGTACGGCAGCATGGGGTCGCGCCGGTCCGCCGGCCGGGTGGTGCCGGCGTGGTTGGCCTCGCCGCGGAAGTCGAACCGCCAGCGTCCGTGCGGCCAGATGGCGCTGGCGATGCCGATCCGGTCGCCGGACAGGTCCAGCGCCCGCCCCTGCTCGACGTGCAGCTCGACGAAGGCGCCGATCCGGGCGAGCCGTTCGGGGTCGGGGCCGATGGCCTCGGGGTCGTACCCCGCGGCCTCCATCGCCTGCGGCAGGGTGATGCCGTCGCCGTCGGTGAGGCGGTGCGCCTGCTCGACGGTGAGTGCTCCGGCGGTGAGCCGGGAGCCGACGCAGGCCAGCCCGAACCGGGCGCCCTCCTCGTCACCGAAGTTGACGACGGCCAGCGGCCGGTCGAGCCGTGCGCCGCGGGCGCGCAGCTCGTCCAGGGCCGCGAAGGCGGACACCACGCCCAGCGGTCCGTCGAAGGCACCGCCGTCGGGCACGGAGTCGAGGTGCGACCCGGTGACCACCGCGTCGCCCTGGGCGGGGTCGCCGAGCCAGGCCCACTGGTTGCCGTTGCGGTCGAGTTCGCAGGTCAGTCCGCGGGCGCGGGCCTGCTCCTCGAACCAGGCCCGGCACTCGGCGTCGGCGGCGGTCCAGGCGAAGCGGCGGTAGCCGCCGGAGGCGGAGCTGCGGCCGATCGGCAGCAGCTCCGCCCACATGCTGTGGAACGTCACGCGGAAGCCTCTTCCCGGCCTTCGCGCATCGGCACCCTGACACCGCGCTCGTCCGCCACCGACTCCGCGATGTCGTACCCGGCGTCGACGTGCCGGATGACGCCCATGCCCGGGTCGTTGGTGAGCACCCGGCGGATCTTCTCGCCGGCGAGCTTGGTGCCGTCGGCGACGGAGACCTGGCCGGCGTGGATGGAGCGGCCCATGCCGACGCCGCCGCCGTGGTGGAGGGAGACCCAGGACGCGCCGGAGGCGACGTTCACCATGGCGTTCAGCAGCGGCCAGTCGGCGATCGCGTCGGAGCCGTCGAGCATGGCCTCGGTCTCGCGGTACGGGGAGGCGACGGAGCCGCAGTCGAGGTGGTCGCGGCCGATGGCGAGGGGGGCGGCGAGCTCGCCGGACGCCACCATGTCGTTGAAGCGCTCGCCGGCCTTGTCGCGCTCGCCGTAGCCGAGCCAGCAGATGCGGGCGGGCAGGCCCTGGAAGTGGACGCGCTCGCCGGCCATCTTGATCCAGCGGTGCAGCGACTCGTTCTCCGGGAAGAGGTCGAGGATCGCCTTGTCCGTCTTGTGGATGTCGGAGGCCTCGCCGGACAGGGCCGCCCAGCGGAAGGGGCCCTTGCCCTCGCAGAAGAGGGGGCGGATGTAGGCGGGGACGAAGCCGGGGAAGGCGAACGCCCGCTCGTACCCGGCGAGCTGGGCCTCGCCGCGGATGGAGTTGCCGTAGTCGAAGACCTCGGCACCGGCGTCCATGAAGCCGACCATCGCCTCCACGTGCCGGGCCATCGACTCGCGGGCACGGGTGGTGAAGCCCGCCGGGTCCTTGGCGGCCGCGTCGGCCATGTCGTCGAAGTCGACGCCGACCGGGAGGTAGGCGAGCGGGTCGTGGGCCGAGGTCTGGTCGGTGACGATGTCGATGGGCGCGCCCTCGGCGAGCATCCGCGGCAGCAGTTCGGCGGCGTTGCCGAGCAGGCCGATGGAGAGCGGCTTGCACTGGTCGCGGGCCTCGACGGCGAGCTGGAGGGCGTGCTCCAGGGAGTCGGCCCGCACGTCCAGGTAGCGGTGCTCGATCCGGCGCTCGATGGCACGCGGGTCGCAGTCGATGCAGATGGCGACGCCGTCGTTCATCGTCACGGCGAGCGGCTGGGCGCCGCCCATGCCGCCGAGGCCGGCGGTGAGGGTGATCGTGCCCGCGAGGGTGCCGCCGAACTTCTTCGCGGCGACCGCGGCGAAGGTCTCGTAGGTGCCCTGGAGGATGCCCTGGGTGCCGATGTAGATCCAGGAGCCGGCCGTCATCTGGCCGTACATGGTCAGGCCGAGCTGCTCCAGGCGGCGGAACTCCTCCCAGTTGGCCCAGTCGCCGACCAGGTTGGAGTTGGCGATGAGGACACGCGGGGCCCACTCGTGGGTCTGCATGACGCCGACCGGGCGGCCGGACTGGACCAGCATGGTCTCGTCCTGCTTCAGCGTCCGCAGGGTCCGGACCATGGCGTCGAAGGAGCGCCAGTCGCGGGCGGCCTTGCCGGTGCCGCCGTAGACGACCAGCTTGTCGGGGTGCTCGGCCACCTCGGGGTCGAGGTTGTTCTGGAGCATCCGCAGGGCGGCTTCCTGCTGCCATCCCAGGGCGCTCAGTTCCGTACCACGCGGGGCTCGTACGGGGCGGGGTCCTGACATGGTCTGCCTCCTAGCGGATTGTTGCTGCCGTTATTCACATCCTGACTACCTGAATAGAACTAGTCAACACATGGGCGCGTCGACGTGCGCGGGTCGCGGGTGTTTGGCTGAATGCAGGGCACACAAGTCGCAGGCCGACCCGACCGGGGGGACACAGTGGACAACGACGGCAGCGCAGGCGAGCGGGCCGCACGGCGCGACGACGCGGTGCGGGCCGCTGTGGAACAGGGGCTGCTCGCCCCCGGCACCCCGGTCGTCGGGCTGCTCGACGTCGCCGGCATCAGGGAGTCGGCGGCGGCGCTGCGGGCCGCGTTCGACGCCGTGGTGGCGCCCGGCACCCCCGTGCTGCACGCCTTCGCGGTGAAGGCGACGCCGCTGGTTCCGGTGCTGCGGCTGCTGCGCGAGGAGGGCATCGGCGCGGAGGTGGCCAGCCCGGGCGAACTGGCGCTGGCGCGGGCGGCCGGGATGCCGGCGGCCCGCACCGTGCTCGACTCGCCCGCGAAGACCCCCGCCGAACTGCGTGAGGCGCTGGCGTTCGGTATCGCCGTCAACGCCGACAACCCGCAGGAGCTGGAGCGCATCGACGCCCTCATGCGGTCGGCCCGCAGCCGCTCCCCGCTCGGCCTCCGGGTGAACCCGCAGCTCGGCGCGGGCTCCATCGAGGCGATGTCCACCGCCACGGCCACCTCGAAGTTCGGGGTGGCGCTGCGTGACGAGGGAGCGCGCGAGTGGGTCGTCCGGGCCTTCATGGACCGGCCGTGGCTGAGCCGGCTGCACACGCACACCGGGTCGCAGGGCATCCCGCTGTCGCTGATGGCCCGCGGGGTGGCGGAGGTCCACGCGCTCGCCGAGGAGATCAACCGGCGGATCGGGCGGCCGCAGATCGACACGATCGACATCGGCGGCGGACTGCCGGTGAACTTCGGCTCCGACGTGACGACCCCGACGTACGCGCAGTACGCGCGGCTGCTGCGCGAGACGGTGCCGGGGCTGTTCGACGGGCGGTACGCGCTGGTGACCGAGTTCGGGCGGTCGCTGCTGGCCAAGCACGGCACGGTGGTGGCGCGGGTGGAGTACGCCAAGAGCGCCGGCGGGCGCCGGGTCGCGGTCACCCACGCGGGTGTGCAGGTGGCGACCCGGACGGTGTACGCGCCGGAGTCCTGGCCGCTGCGGATCGCCGGGTACGACGCGAAGGGGCGGCCCAAGAGGGGTCCCGCGGTCGTGCAGGACGTGGCCGGACCCGCCTGCTTCGCGGGCGACCTGCTGGCCCGGGGCCAGGCGCTGCCGCAGCTGGAGCAGGGGGACCACGCGGCGGCGCTGGACACGGGCGCGTACTGCTTCGCGCACCACTACGCCTACAACTCGCTGGCCCGGCCGGGCATCTACGGCTTCGCCCCGGACGACGCCGGCCGTACGGCCTTCGCGACGGTGCGCGAGCCGCAGACGGCCGAGGAGATCGTCGCCGAGTCGGGAGGGGCGTACGCGTCCGCGCTCACCACCCTGCACGCTCCCGGACGCGCTCGCCCGCACGAGTGGAACTCCGGCTGACCCCGACACCCGCACGGGTGGCCGGAGCGCCGGGACGGGCGCGGGCGCGGACCCGGCGGCGGGTATGCGGCGTCGGCGTACGGACGGATACACAGGCGGGCATGCAGGTCATCCCGTAGGAAAACCTGCACAGCCGACCCACCCTAGCCACCCCCAGCATGTTCCACCGGGAAATGCCATATCCCCACCGGCCGCCCGCGACGGTGCGTAGTTTCGTGGTCACTCAGCCGGACCCCAGGTGGGAGGGGAGCGACGGTGCCCGGAATCGACGAGTGCCTACTGGAGGCGATGCGGCTGCCCGGCGCCCGGGGCGCGGCATTGGTCGACTGGACCAGCGGGCTGGCCCTGGGTGTCGTCGGTGAATCACCGGGCGGCGACCACGAGGCGGCCGCCGTCGAGGCCGCGGAGCTGGCCCGGCTGGCCGCCGAGCACCGGGCGTTCGCGCCCGGCGACGGCGGCGCGGGGGCACTGGGCGGCGCCACGGCGCTGCCGGTCGAGGATCTGATCCTCAGCAACCGCGACAGCTACCACCTGCTGCGGTTCGTGCCCACCCCGTTCGACAGCAGCGTGTTCCTGCACGTGTGGCTGGCACGCGCGGAGGGCAACCTCGCGCTGGCCCGCATCCGGCTGGGCGAGATGGCCGGACGGCTGGTGCTCGGATGACCGTGATTGGCACCACTCCGCCGCCCCGGCTGCCGGTGCGGGACCGGTCGGCGGCGCACGAGGGGGCGGGCGGCCTCTCGCCGATGCTCACCCGGCTGGCCGCCGAGCGGGCCACCGGCGTCCTCGTCCGCGAGCACGGCACGCTGCACCTCGCCGACGGCGAGGTGGTGCACGCCGAGAGCCCGTACGCGCCCGGTTTCGACGTGCTCCTGACCACCCACGGCACGCTCGACGCCACGACCTGGCAGGAGGCCCTGACCGAGACAGGCAGCAAGCCCGGCGCCGTCCGGCTGGTGGCCGACCGCGGCCGGCTCACCGCGGGCGCGCTGGAACTGTGCCACCTGGGGGCGCTGTTCGACGCCGCCTACTTCGCCCTCGCGCCGAGCAGCACCCCGGGCCGCTTCCGGTACGGCGACGGGCACCAGCCCGGCACCGTGCGCCCGGTCACCGTGGACGTCGTGGAGCGCGAGACGCTCCGCAGGCGCGAGCTGCTGCGGCGCGTATGGCCGGATCCGCTGGCCGACAGCGCACCGCTGGTCCGGGTCGCCCCGGCGGCGGCGCCCGCGGTCACCGCCCGCCAGACGGCCGTGCTCACCCTGGTGAACGGCGTGCGCACCGCGACCGACATCGCCCGGGAGCTGGGCAGACAGGCGTTCCACACGCTGGTGGACGTACGGCGGCTGGCGGCGGCCGGGCTGGTGGCGCCGCAGCCGCCGCCCGTCCGGGTGTCCCCGCCCGCCCCGGCGGTCCTTTCCGTGCCCGATCCCGACATCACGCTGCTGAAGAGGCTCAGGGATGCGCTGGAGGCCCTTTGAGCGGCAGAGCCCGCGACAGCGACCCCGTGCCGAAAGGAGAGAGCTGATGGCGGCCGAGCCCGACATACGCGAGGAGCTGTGCCGGCTGAGGGCCCGGGTGCCTCAGCTGACCGGCGCCCTCGTGGCGAGCACGGACGGTCACGTCCTCGCCCAGGACACCCCCGGTGTGGCGCCGGAGACGGTGGCCGCGCTCACCGCCACGGCACTCGGCGTCGTCGCGCGGCTGTCGGACGCGACCGGCCAGGGCGAGTTCCGTGAGCTGCTCGTGCGCGGGGTGTACGGCTATGCCGCCGCGTACCCGGCGGGCCGCGGCGCCGTGCTGACGCTGCTCGCCCAGGACCGGGTCAACGTCGGCCGCCTGCACCTGGAGGGTCGCCGGGCGGGAGTGCGGATCGGCGAACTCGTCGACGCGGAGACGGCGGCCACCGCCGTGCCCCGGGCCGCGCCCGCCCAGCTGCCCGCCGCCTCGGGCCCCGCCGCTCCCCCGCCCCCCGACAAGCCTCCGGTGGTACAGCCCACCGGACCGCCCACCGGACCCACCGGTCCGCCGGCCGAACCGTCGTCAGGTCGGCCGGCCGAACCACGGCCCGAGTCGGCACCCAGGACACCGGCCAAGACCCCGGCCAAGTCCGCCGCCCGGACCAGAACCCCTCGCGCGCCACGCACCACCGGCAACGCGCGTACCACCACCGATAGTTGAGAGAACGAGGAGACTCAGTCATGGCCAACACCGAGACCACGCTGAAAGAGGCGCTCGCCTCCATCGAGGGCGCGACCGGAGTCGCGCTCGTCGACTACACCAGCGGGATGGCGCTGGGCACGATGGGCGGCAGCAAGGGCTTCGACCTGAACGTCGCGGCCGCCGGCAACACCGACGTCGTACGCGCCAAAATGCGCACGATGGAACATCTGGGCCTCAAGGCTCAGATCGAGGACATCCTGATCACCCTGTCCGACCAGTACCACCTGATCCGGCTGATCAGCGGACGCGGGGGCAACGGTCTGTTCATGTATCTGGTGCTGGACGCGAAGCGCGCCAATCTGGCGATGGCCCGCCACCAGCTGAAGCGGATCGAGGAGGACCTGGAGGTCTGATCCCGGACTTCCGGGCGGTCCGGCCCCTTGTGAACGACCGGCTACACCAGCGCCGCGGTGCGGCGGCGTGCCCCGCCCGGGGCCGCGTCGCCCGCCGCGATGCCGGTGCCGCGGTAGCCCCTCACGGCCCGGCCCGCCGGGCGTCCGCCCCACGCGTCGAGCCAGTCGACCCGCACCCACAGCAGCGTGTCCTCGGCCCGTTCGCGCCGCCCGAGCCAGGCGGCCTTCAGCCGCAGCCCGACACCGGCGCCGACCAGCAGCATGCCGCCGGCGGCGGGTACCGCGAGGGAACTGCCCAGCGCGGCCAGGAAGGCCAGCAGCAGCCACCAGCGGTGGGCGTGGCGCCAGTTCCGCACCGTCACCGCACGGTCCTGGAGCACGTCGTGCCGGCCGGCCCGGGCGGCACCTCGGGCGAGGGCGCCGTAGCGCTTGCGCCGGCCGTACGACATCACGGCGGCCGCGACGAGGAGCAGCGCCGCCCCTGCCATGACCCCGATCCGGCGACCGGTGAAGCCCGGCACCAGGACACCGACACCCGCCGCGAACACTCCGGCGCCGCACAGTGGTGCCGCTCCGGCCCGCACCACGACGGCCACCCGGGCCAGTCCCTGGCCTCCGCGCCCCTGACTTCCGCGTGCCACGTCAACGCCTCCTCGCCACCGGCACAGTCCTGCAAGTGCGCACACGCTAGCGAGCGAACGTGAGACGAATCTGAGAGCACCGCCGGGTGCCCCCGCCCCGGCGCGGCGAAGAACCCGGCCCGCGGCTCACTCCACGAACAGCCCCCGTGCCGCCGCCCGCGCGTCGAACTCCTCCAGGCGGGTCTGCGCGTCGGGCAGGTCGTCGCACATGGCCTCCAGCAGCACCCGTCCTAGCAGCATCGGCGCGCACGCGGTGTCGAAGGCGAGCCCGGTGCCGACCGCGGCGGGCAGCAGCAGGTCGGAGACCTTGGCCACGGGCGCGAACGCGGAGTCGGCGACGGTCACGACGGTCAGCCCGGCCTCCTTCGCATAGGAGAGGGTGTCCAGGACCTCGCGGGGGTGCCGCGGCAGCGCGAAGCAGAGCAGGGCCGAGGCGCCGGCCCGTACGGCGGCGTCGATCCGGTCGTGGATCATCGTGCCGCCCTCGTGGACCAGCCGTACGTCCGGGTGGACCTTGGCGGCGAAGTACGCGAAGCCGTAGGCCTGGGACGCGGCGGCGCGCAGCCCGAGCACCGGCAGCGGCCGGCTGGCGGCCAGCAGCCGGCCCGCCCGCTGCACCGGCCGCGGGTCCGCGAGCACCTCCGCGAGGTGCCGCAGGTTCTCGATCTCCGCCTCGACGGCCTGCTGGTACTCGTTGTACGCCCGGACGCCCCCCGGCTGTTCCGCCGGCGCGACCTCGCGCAGATGGCGGCGCAGGGCGGGGTAGCCGTCGAAGCCGAGGGCGACGGCGAAGCGGGTGACGGAGGGCTGGCTGACCCCGGCCAGTTCGGCGAGCTCCACGCTGGACAGGAACGGCACGTCGGCGGCCCGCCGCACCATGCTGTGCGCGATGCGCCGCTGGGTCGGCGTCAGCCGGTGCCCCTCGAAGAGCGCCTGGAGCCGTGCGGCGGGGCTGTCCGGTCCGCCGGTGTCCCGGTCCGCGCCCGTGTCCGCGCTGGTGTCCGCGGTCATCACTCGCTCTCCCTCCAGATCTGCGTGAACCGGTCGAGCAGCCGGGCCGCGGCCGTCACGTCCCGGGTGAGCGGCCGGTCGGCCATGTCCTCGTCGAGCACCGACTCGGCGATCGCCAGCGCCCGGCCCACCGGGAGCCCCGGTTCGGGCCGCAGGTCGCGCAGCCGCAACGCCCTTACCGCGGCGACGAGTTCGCAGCCCACGACGAGACGGTACGCGTCGCACGCACGCAGTGTCTGGCGGGCGGCGAGCGAGGCGAAGCTCGCCTGCTCCTCGACGCCCCGGGACAGTACGGCGTGGCCGAGCGAGGCGGGCGCCGAGCAGGCGCGCAGCTCACCGAGGGCGGCCCCGGCCGCGTACTCCAGGATCATCACCCCGGACGAGGCGGGTTCCTGGTCGGCGAGGAAGGGCTTGAGCCGGGTGAAGGCGGGCTCGTTGAGGCTGGACAGCCGGGACGTCGACAGCCGGGCCACCTGGGTCACCGCCAGCCGGAAGTGGTCCAGCGCGAGGACGAGCTGGGCCATGTAGAAGCCGCCGTGGTGGTAGGCGGCCATGCCGTCGGGGGAGATGAGGGGGTTCTCCGCCGCCGAGTTGAGCTCGATCGCGAGCACCTCCTCCAGCGCGTCCGCCGCGTCCTGCGCGGGTCCGTGGATCTGCGGCAGGCAGCGGAAGCCGTACGGGTCCTGGATCCGGCCGAGCGGCGGCGCCGGCCGGTCCTCGGCGCCGATCAGCCTCCGCATCCGGCGGGCGACCTCGCCCGTTCCCCGGTGCGGACGGGCCGCGTGCACGGGGGCGGCGTACGCCTCGTGGGAGCCGTCGACCGCGAGCAGGGACAGCCCGGCGACCACCTGGGTGGCCTCGATCAGCCCGCGCAGCTCGTGCAGGGCGAGCGCCGACTGGCCGAGGGTGAGGGCGTTGCTGCTGATCAGGGCCAGCGCGTCGTTGTTGTCGAGGGGCTGGGGGGCGGGCGCGCCCGGGCCGCGCCACGGGTGTTCCCCGGCGAGGGCCAGCCCCAGCTGGGCCAGCGGCGCGATGTCGCCGGTGCCGACCGAGCCGAACTCGTTGACGACCGGGTGGGCGCCGCTCTCCAGCGCCTCGCACAGCGCCGTCACGACGCCGGGGCGCAGTCCGGCGCCGCCCGCCAGCAGCTGGTTGGCCCGTACGGCGAGCATCGCCCGCACCTGCCGGGCCGGCAGTTCCTCGCCTATGGCACCGGCGTGGCTGCGCAGCAGGCGCATGCCGTGGCCCGCGGCGGCCTCGGTGGGCACGGTCTCGTTCCGGTTCGCGCCGACGCCGGTGGAGCGGCCGTACACGCGGCCCGTCGACGCGATCCGCCGGGCGGCGTCCCAGGACTCCTCGGCCCGCCGCAGCGCCTCGCCCGTCGGGATCGGCCGCGCGCTCCCGTCGGCGAGGCGGACGACGTCGTCGACGCCGAGGCCGGTCCCGTCGAGGACCACGGGACCCCCGGGCCCGGGGTGCACCGCACGCGCGTCCGGCGCGTCCACGGTCCGAGACGACATAGGACCCGAGCTCCCCTCAACCCTCGATCCGGACACCGGATCTCTCCTGCCGGCCCCCGGTCACCGCGGACCGGCACCCGGACACGGCCAGGCATGGACGACCTATTCAGACACCTAGAACTCTGCATGACGATATACAGCCGGGCAAGGCACGTCTCATGATCCGGCTCGACGGACCGCCCCGGTCCGGAACCCGGTCCGGGACCGGGGCGCGGGCGGGGCGCGGGCCCGGGCGGAAGACGGGGGCTATCCCCAGTGCGCCGGGGCCGCCCGCTGCCTAGCGTGAGTCGCATGACGGGAATGGAGACGATCATGGACGCGCGGGACGCCGACCTCAAGAAGGAACTCGACGCCACCCTGCACGCCCGCAGGGAACTGGGCGAGGAGTACGAGTCCGCACTGGTCGACTCCTTCCTGGAGAAGGTCGACCAGCGCATCGACGGCGCGGTCGAACGGCGGGTGCGCCGTCATCTGGCCGAGGCGCAGATGACCGTGGCCCGCAACTCCCGCTCCCCGAGGCCCACGGACTCGTGGGGCGAGCGTTTCGGCTTCGGCATCGTCTCGCTGGTGCTGGCGGTCCCGCTGTCCGCGATCGGTGCGGGCACCGCGCATCTGCCCGGCCTGATCGTGTCCTGGATCGGCATCGTCGGCGTCAACGCCGTCCAGGCCGTCCGCACGAACCCCGGCCTCTTCGGCCGCCGCCGGGCGTCCGGGGACGGCGACTGGGAGGACTGACCGCAATGCGGGCGCGCCCGCGCAAGGGCGGGGATCCCGGGCCGGCATCCGGCCGGGAAAAGCTGTGCGCGGGGACCGCCGCACCCCCGTTGCCGGGGGGCGGGACGACGGCGGTCCCCGCGAGGGACGCGTGCCGGGTCAGGCCGGACGTTCGCGTCCTGGGCGTCTGTGGAGGTCCGGGAGCCGCTCCGAAAATCCGTGACGCCGTTTTGGTGCCGGCCGGGGCGGGGAGCCGCTCCCGCCCTGCCGACACCCCCTAATGTGCCGGACTCGTGTTAAGCGTGTGCTGCGTGTACGTGACACCCTCGTACCACTTCCGCGAAGTCCGCCTTCCCGGCGGACCGCCCGGGGATCCCCCAGGGGGTCCGCCGCACGTCCCGGCTGTTCACCGCGGGTCCGCTAGTTCCCGCCCTTGGCGAGGAAGGACAGCAGGTCCTGGCGGCTGACCACACCGGTCGGCTTGCCCTCGACGAGGACGATCGCCGCGTCCGCACGGCCCAGCACGGACATCAGGTCCGCGACCGGCTCGCCGGAGCCGACCTGCGGCAGCGGGGCGGACATGTGCTTCTCCAGCGGGTCCTCCAGCGAGGCACGCTGGGTGAACAGCGCGTCGAGCAGTTCCCGCTCCACCACGGAACCCACGACCTCGGCGGCCATGACGTCCGGGTGACCGGCGCCCGGCTTCACGATCGGCATCTGCGAGACGCCGTACTCGCGCAGCACCTCGATGGCCTCGCCCACGGTCTCGTCGGGGTGCATGTGGACGAGGGAGGGGATGGTGCCGCCCGCCTTGTGGCTGAGCACGTCGGCGACCCGGGCGCTCGGGCCGGAGTCCTCCAGGAAGCCGTAGTCGGCCATCCACTCGTCGTTGAAGATCTTGCTGAGGTAGCCGCGTCCGCTGTCGGGGAGCAGGACGACCACGACGTCGTCCGGGCCGAGCCGCTCGGCGACGCGCAGCGCGGCGACCACGGCCATGCCGCAGGAGCCGCCCACCAGCAGGCCCTCCTCCTTGGCCAGCCGGCGGGTCATCTGGAAGGAGTCCTTGTCGGAGACGGCGACGATCTCGTCGGCGACGGTCCGGTCGTAGGCGGTCGGCCAGAAGTCCTCGCCGACGCCCTCGACGAGGTACGGGCGCCCGGAGCCGCCGGAGTACACGGACCCCTCGGGGTCGGCGCCGATCACCTGGACCCGGCCGTCACTGGCGTCCTTGAGGTAGCGCCCGGTGCCGGAGATGGTGCCGCCGGTGCCCACGCCCGCCACGAAGTGGGTGATCCGCCCCTCCGTCTGCTCCCACAGCTCGGGGCCGGTCGAGTGATAGTGGGAGAGCGGGTTGTTGGGGTTGGAGTACTGGTCGGGCTTCCAGGCGCCCGGCGTCTCGCGCACCAGACGGTCGGAGACGTTGTAGTACGAGTCCGGGTGCTCGGGGTCCACGGCGGTCGGGCACACGACCACCTCGGCGCCGTACGCGCGCAGCACGTTGATCTTGTCCGTGGACACCTTGTCGGGGCACACGAAGATGCACTTGTACCCCTTCTGCTGCGCCACGATCGCGAGCCCCACGCCGGTGTTGCCGCTGGTGGGCTCGACGATGGTGCCGCCGGGCTTGAGCTCGCCGCTCTTCTCCGCCGCCTCGATCATGCGCAGGGCGATGCGGTCCTTCACGGATCCGCCCGGGTTGAAGTACTCCACCTTGGCCAGGACGGTCGCCTGGATGCCCTCGGTCACGTTGTTGAGCCTCACCAGCGGGGTGTTGCCGACGAGGCTGATCATCGAGTCGTGGAATTGCACCGTTGTCTCCGGTCGCTTGCAACAGATGTGGTCGAAGTGGTTCAGCCAGCCTACGGCCCGGCGCGGACGTTCACTCCGGGTTGCGATTGGCCGACGCCCTGTACGGGGCAAGGAGTGGTTGTACGGCTACGAGGAGGTGGCGGCGAGACATGACGAGCATGTCGAGGGCGCGAGTGGCCCGCCGTATCGCGGCCGGGGCCGCGTACGGC